>JBIPOQ010000403.1:0-3929 GCA_044379055.1 Myxococcota bacterium | reverse complement strand
GTCGTGCTCGAGGTGCCGACGCCGGGCTCGGCGCCGATCTCGGTCGTTCCCGAGCCGGGCAGCGCGCTGCTGCTCGGGCTCGGACTCTCCGGGCTCGCGACGGTCTCGCGTCCGCGCCGTTCGCCCGGGCGGTCGGGGGACGTCGCGCTGCGCTGAGCGCTCGCGACGCGGGTCGGGCGTCGGGCGTGCTCGGCGCCCGACCCGCGCATCGCCGGACATCGACGGCGCGGCATGCGGGTGATGTCCCTCAGGCTTTCGGGCGGATTCCGGCGCGGTGGGTTGAGCCAGCGAACGGGTGGCCCGATAGGAGGACTCGGGTCGAGTCACGGCCCCTGCGTTCATGGACGGCGATCGGACGCTCGCGTGCGCCTCGCGTCGAGCGGGATTCGCTCGAGACGGGACGCGTCGCGGCGGGAGGTCGGTGCGCGCATGGTATGGTTCGCCGACTCGTTCTCGAGCGGCGACCGTGCGGCGGATCTTCGGGGGGCATCGGGCGCGCGATGCAGCTGGGCTTCAACACCAATTTCCGGTATCGCGACGTCGTCTTCCACGTTCAGACGGAAGACTCGGGACGTGCGAATCCCCACGTCATCACGCACGTCTTCCACGGCGGCAACATCATCGCCTCGCTGAAGAGCGACTACTCGGCGCTGCTCGTCGAGGGGGACCTCGAGGCGGCGGTGCGCAAGCTGATGGAGTCGCAGCACAAGTCGATGCTGAAGCAGCTCTCGCGCGGCGAGTTCGACCGTGCGATCAGCGAGCGGCTCGGGCCGGAGATCTTCGGCGCGGGCAGCGCCGGGCCGGCCGGGGCCCGGGCTGCGGTCGGCTCCGACTCGGAGACCGGACCGGCGGCGACCGATCGCACGCCCGGGATCGACCGGCGCGCGCCCCCGCAGCCGCCGGCGTCTGCCGCTACGCCCGCGACGCCGGCCGGGAGCTCGGCCGCGAATACGCCCCTCGCCCCGGCGCGGGCGGCGGCGGAGCGGACGGTGGTGAGCCCGCCGGCCCGGGAGACGACCTCGGGTCTCGCGCGCGTCTTCGGCGATCGCGTCATCTCCGAGAAGCCCCTCGACGAGGTGGTGCTCGACTATCTCGTCGAGAACGCCCGCAAGCGAAAGCGACAACCCAAGCCATGAACGCGGTCGGCGAGGCCCCGCTCGCGAGGACGGATTCCCTGGGCACGCGGGTCGCGAGGCTGCGCGGTTGAGGCGTCGCATGACGAGCGCGCCCGGCGAGTCGCCGGTGCGCATGTACCACGTCTCCAAGTCCTACATGGCGGGCCAGTTCGCACTGCAGGACGTCTCGCTCGAGATCCGCCGCGGCGAGTTCGTCTTCCTGACCGGCGCGTCGGGCGCGGGCAAGACGACGCTGCTCGAGCTGATCTTCGCCGCCGAGAAGCCGAGCGAAGGGCAGATCGTCGTGCTCGGGCGCAACGTGGCGCGGCTCGGGGCGAGCGGGATCCCGGCCCTGCGTCGGCGCGTCGGCGTCGTGTTCCAGGACTTCAAGCTGCTCGACGATCGGACCGTCGAGGAGAACGTCCGGCTCGCCCTCGACGTCGTCGGCACGCCGCGCGGCGAGGCGCGCACGCGGGTCTTCCAGCTGCTGAAATCCGTCGGCCTGCAGCACCGCCGGTTCCACCATCCGCGTTCGCTCTCCGGCGGCGAGCAGCAGCGGGTCGCCCTCGCGCGGGCGCTGGTGAACGAGCCCGAGATCCTGCTCGCCGACGAGCCGACCGGCAATCTCGACCCCGAGCTCACGCTCGAGATCATGGACCTGATCGCGTCGGCCTCGACGCGGGGGACGACCGTGATCGTCGCGACCCACGACCATTCGCTGATCGAGCGCTACGGCAAACGCATGCTGCGCCTCGAAGGCGGCCGCATCGCCGAGGACTTCCCCGCGACGGCGGGCATCGAGCGGGGGAACGGCGCGTGAATCGGGTGCTGATCCTGATCGGGATCGCCTTCGCGAACGCGGCCCGCGGCATCCGCAGCGCGAGCACGACGAGCCTGCTCGCGGTGCTGACGATCGCCGTCGTGCTCGTCCTGATCGGGAGCGCTTCGCTGCTCGTCGGCAACATGGCGAGCCTGCTCGACGAGTTCGGGGACGAGCTCGTCCTGACCGCCTATCTCGAGGCGGATCTGCCCGAGGCCCGCCTGAAGGACCTCGCCGACCGCGTCGCCGGCGAGACCGGTGTCGTCGGGGTCGAGATCGTGACCCGGGACGAGGCCCTCGTCCGCTTCGAGCGGATCGCGGGCAGCGCCGAGCTCCTCGAAGGCCTCGCGGAGAATCCGCTCCCGCCTTCCCTCGAGATCACGCTCGCCCCCGAGGCCCGCACGAAGGCGGCGATCGAGGTCCTCGAACGAACGCTCGAAGCGCTGCCAGGGGTCGACGAGCTCGCCCACGGCCAGGAATGGATCGAGGGCTACGGCCGCGCGATCGCCCTCGTGCGCGGGCTCGCCCTCGGCCTCGGCGGCGTGCTCGGGCTCGCGGCGCTCCTGATCGTCGCGAACACGATCCGCCTCGCCGTCTACGCGCGCCGCGACGAGCTCGACATCCTCGCCCTGGTCGGCGCGAGCCGGACCTTCGTGCGCGTCCCGTTCCTGCTCGAGGGGACGATCCAGGGGCTGCTCGGCGGGCTGCTCGCCCTCGCGATCCTGTTCGCGAGCTACGAGCTGCTCCTGCCCCAGCTCCAGTACGGCCTCGAGCTCGTCCTCGGCCGCGCCGAGCTCGGCTTCTTCACGACCGGCGACGCGATCCTGCTGGTCGCGGCCGGCGCGGGTCTCGGCCTGCTCGGCTCGATCACGGCGATGATCGGCGGGCGGGGCAACGCGTGAAGGCGCGGGCCCCGCGCCGAGCCGCCCGCGGCCTGCGGCTCGCCGCCGTGCTCGGCCTCGCGACGGGCCTCGCGGCGGGTCTCGCCGCGCCGCCGGCCGCCGCCGCGGACCGGGAGGATCAGCTCGAGGGGCTGCGCGAGAAGATCGAGAAGAGCCGCGAGCGCGTGACGGGCCACGAGGCCAGCGAGCGCGCGATCCTCGAGGAGCTCGAGGCGGTCGATCAGCGGCTCAACGACGTGACGCACGCCCGCGACAAGGCCCGACGCGACGTCGGCGACGCGCGGGCAAAGCTCGAGGTCGTGCGGCCGCGCCTCGAGCGGGCGAAGACGGAGCTCGTGCGAACCCAGCGCGCGCTCGCGGCCCGGGCGGTGGCGCTCTATCGCGGGGGCGAGATCGGTCCGGTGCGCGTGCTGTTCGCCGCGCGCTCGCTCCCCGATCTGATGGCGCGGGCCGGCGCCCTGCGGATGCTGGTGCGCCACGACGCCGATCTCGTCGCGCGCTTCGCGGGGGAGCGCGATCAGCTCGTCGCCGTCGAGCGCGAGGCGGCGACCCTCGTCGCCCAGCGCGAAGAAGCGACCACGCGGCTGACCGGCCTCGTCGCCGACCTCGACCGGGAGCGTCGCGGCAAGGGCGCGATCCTCGCCGGCGTGCGCCGCGATCGCACGAGCGAACGCCGGCTCCTCGTCGAGCTCGAGCAGGCGGCGGAGGCCCTCGAGGCGACGATCAAGACCCTCGGTCGCGCGGGCCCGGCGGAGGGCTCGAGCGTGCCGGGCGGCGCGCCGGGGGGACTCGAGCGCGGGGCCCTGCTGCCGCCGGTCGACGCGCGGGTCGCCCAGCGCTTCGGACGCGTCGTCGACCCCGAGTTCCAGACCGAGACCTTCCGCAGCGGCGTCGACTTCGCGGCGCAAGCGGGGACCCCCGTGCGGAGCGTCGCCCGGGGCATCGTCCGCTTCGCGGGCTGGTTCCGCGGCTACGGCCGCATCGTGATCGTCGACCATGGAGACGCCTATCACACCGTCTCGGGCCATCTCGACGAGATCCAGGTCCAGGTCGACGACGTCGTGCTGGCGGGCCAGCCGATCGGCACCGTCG
>JBIPOQ010000402.1:0-3931 GCA_044379055.1 Myxococcota bacterium | reverse complement strand
CTCCCGATCCTCTTCTTCGTCGCGCTCGGCCTCGCTGCGCTGAGCGGCTGCCAGCACGTCCCGTCGGCTCGCGGCGCGACGCTCGCAGCCACGGTCGACGAGGCCGAGACCCGTTTCCGATCCGCCCTCGCAGCCGGCGATGTCGACGCGCTCGATGGGCTCCTCGCGGACGACTTCTTCTACCTGACGGCCGACGGGACGACGCTCGACAAGAACGGACTGCTCGATCATCTGCGCTCGGGCGCGACCCGGGTCGATCGGATCGTGCAGGAGGACCATCGCCAGGTCCGCCGCGACGGCCTCGTCGTCACGACGGGCCACTCCCTCGTCGACGCCCGACTCGAGGGCAAGGCGATTCGGGTCCGATCCCGTCATCTGCACGTCTGGATCGAGAATCCGGGCGGCTGGCAGCTCCTAGCCCGTCAGGCGGACATGCAGGTCCTGAAGGGCGACTGAGCCCGTACCGACCCGATCTCATTTCGGGAAGAGCAGCACGGCCTGGAGGCGCGTCGACCAATCGCCGCCCGCCTGCGGCTTTTCGGCGTTGTAGTAGGCCTGGAGGGACAGGTTGACCGGCTGCTTCCCGATCCGATGGACCTTTCCGAAGCCGCCCCCGACCGGTACGAGCCAGGCATCGTCCTGCCGCGACCAGTCCGCCGTGACGATCGGGCTCGTCGAGACGTACCAGCCCTTCGGAAAGTTGTAGTTGAGGAAGGGCTGCAGCAGGAACTGGCTGAAGCTCCTCCCCTCGAGACTGAAGACGTTGTTCACCAACGCGCCGACGACGACCGCGCCCTCCGACAACAGCGCGACACCGGTCAGACCCGTCCCCCATTGATCGAATCCCAGCCGTTCGTCCGACGCCGTCGGAAGCGTGACGACGGGCCCCAACCCCCAGATCAGGCGCCCGAAGGCCGGCTGCTTCGGCGAGAGGAAACCCGAGATCGTCGTGTCGCCGATTCCATCATCGCGATTCTGGCCGCGAACGAAGGAGGGCTGGGACACGATCGGAAAGATCGTCCGCGTGATCAGGTTCCACCGGTCGTTCAGGTCGACCGGAATCACGGGCTGGATGTTCAGGACGTTCTGGGTTCGCTCCCGGGGCCCGACCCGGTAGCTGGTATTCGCCTGAAAGGGGAGCGAGATCAGATCGGCGACGGGGTTCTGCGCTTTCTTCGCGAGATCCGACTCGGATTGCTGTGCCGCCGCCTCGACGCTCAGCAGGACCGCGACACTGCTGACGATCGCTCGAGCCAAAATCCCTCGAATCACGTCCCTCTCCTCCCGAAATTCCCGATGGGATCGAGGGCAGGATCACACCGATCTCGCGAGTCGTCGACCCGATCGATCGGCGGCTCCGTTCGTCGGACAATGAATGCTCGAAGGTGTGGGACCGTTGATCCCGCCGTCGGCCGCGCTCCGACGAGCGCTCGGGGGGCCTGGCTCGCAGCCGCGACCGCAGGCGGCGGTCTGCCCAGCGTTCACGGACTCAGCGCATGCGCTCGTGCTCCAGACCGCCCTGGACGGCCTCGACGAAACCGTTACGAAGAAGGAGCAGAAAAGCGCGCCAGCCGTCGGCATCGATGGCACCGATCCGGCCCGCGATCGGCGTCACCGTCGCGACCTGATCCGTCTTCTCGTTCTCGAGAAGGCCGACGACCGCTCCGACCGTGCCCTGATAGATCCGGTTCAGCAGCGACTTCTCGCGATCCTGCGCGGGATCGTAGACCTCGAGGTCGACGAGGATGGGCTTCACGTAACCGCGCACCTCGCGATCCCGGACGGTCACCTCCGAGTAGACGGAGAGCTGGCCCGCCACGACGTCGAGTCGGCCGTGCGCACGCAAGGCCTCGTTCAGGGTCTCGAGCTCGACGTCCTTCAGCTCGAGGTCGAAGTCGAGCCCGGGACCCTCGTGGTCGGGCCGGATCTTGCCTCGGAGCGCGAGCGTCCCGCTGTCCATGAAGGTGCCGTCGAGCTTCAAGGTCGCGTCCTTGCGCCGCTTCCCGTTGCTGAAGTCCCGGAGCGAAGCGGAGGTCACGTCGACGAACAGTCGATAGCTCGGCTCGACCGTGGCATTCACGAAGCCGAGATTCGCCGCCTCGACCTCGAAGGAGTCGATGACGACCCGGACCCGCGAGTCGATGGACGCGGTCGTCGCCTTCTTCGCAGCGGTCTGGCCCGCGTCCCCGACGGCCCGCGCCACCGGGCCCGGAGGCGCCGGCGATTCCACGTAGTCGGCCACGAGCCCGTCGAGCGTCACGCGCCGGAGCGAGACGCTCGTCCCGGTCGGAGCGCTCTCGAGCCGACCGCTCGCCGCCAGGACGCCCCCGCGAAGCCTCATTCCGGCGTGGTGCGCCACGGGCGCGATGCGGTCGAGGCGAGCGTCGACCAGAGAGAAGTCGACTCGCCCTCGCGGACGGGGCGTAGCGAGGAAATCGACCGCGCCCTCGACCTGCAGGACGGCGTCGCCCAGCAGCCTCGCGTCGATTCGAATCGCCGAGGGGTGGTCGCCGGGGACGGAGCGCACGTTCCGGATGTTCGTCGCTCGCAGATTCAACGCCTCGATCCGGATCGGGGTGGCCTCCGGTCCGTCGAGGTAGGTCAGCGCGCCATCGACCACGCGGACCTCGTTGACCTCCAGGGGCGAGACGTTGTAGAAGGCTTCCTGCCAGCCCTTCTCTGCGACGGGCGTGCCGTCGTCGGCCTCCCTGCGCAGGCGCGCCAGATCGACTCGGACGATCGGACGTTCGACGCGCACGCGAACCACCCGTGCCCCCGACAGCAGCGCGCTCCAATCGAGGGTGCCGTCGATCCGCTCGATCGCGACGATCGGTAGCTCCGGCGACGCGTCCTGGGTCACCACCAGGTCCTCGAGCGAGAGCGATGCGGTCAGGAGATGGAGCCGAAGGGCGCCGAGCTCGACGGTGTAGCCCTCGAGCGGCTCGTTGATCTCGCGCACGAACCAACGGCGAAGCGGCTCTTCCGCGAAGAAAGCGGCGGCGAACGAGCCGATCAGGAGGGCCGTGCCCAGGACGACTGCGGCTCCGATCGTCCAGCGGGCACTTCGGCGCATGACTCGACCCGCCCCTGACTCAGGTGCAACCGCGGATCACGAAGAAGAACAGCAACAAGGGAATCGGGATCCCGATCAGCCAGAGAACGCCCCAGCCAATCGCACCCGACTCGCGGCCCGGGCGCCTCTTCTTCGTCGCAGCTCCATCGCTCGCCGATTCATCGTTCCTGCCCATTTCGCTCTCCTCTCGGAATGTCCGCTCGCCCGGGGATCCAAGGCGACCCGCGGCGCCGCCCGGCCGCTGACGCGCGAAATCGCTCGCCGCGCGAAGGAACCGGACGCTCCCCCTCTCTCGAGACCGGAAGCGTCCGGATCCGACGCGAGCGCCCGTCAGGCCGCCTTGGCTTCGCCCGTCGTCTTGATGTCCTCGCCGCCGGCCTTCTCGAAGATCTCGGTCGCGAGTCGACGCTGATGGGCGTCGTCCGTGTGGACGGAGACCAGGATGTTGCCGCCCTTGATCTTGCCCTCGTACTGCTTCGCCTCGTACTCGGGGACCCCCATTCCGATCAACGCGCCGGTGAGGCCCCCCATCGCCGCGCCTACGGCCGCACCGGAGAGGGCTGCCAGGATCGGACCCGCGGCGATGAACGGGCCCACTCCCGGAATCGCCAGCGTGCCGATGCCCACGAGCCATCCGAGACCACCGCCGAGCAGGCCGCCAGCGCTCGCGCCGGTTACCGCACCTTCCGGCGCCTTCGTGTTCTGCTCGTGGGCGAAGTCCTTGGTGCCCTTCTTGTCGGGCAGGAGCACCGAGATGTCGTCGCCCGCGAAGCCCCCGGCGCGCAGCTCGTTCACCACCCGCTCGGTCTGATCCGACGTCTTCAAGATGCAGAGAACTGCTTTTTCCATGGTCGTTAC
>JBIPOQ010000034.1:0-13829 GCA_044379055.1 Myxococcota bacterium | reverse complement strand
TGGCGGCGAAGCGAAGAGGCCAGGCTTTCCTGCTTGGCGATCTCGCCCCGGGTCACGAGCGTCAGCTCGTCGAGCGCGACCGGACCCTGCACGGGGGCGGGCTCCGCCTGGAGGATCGGGCCTTCGCTGACGACCGGTCGATGCACCGGGAGGGCGTCGATCGAGACCGGGGCGTATTGTGCGACCAGCTCACCGGCCGCGAGGTCGATGCCTTCCGGGCTGCCGAGGTCGAAGGCGTGCTCGGCGTGCGCGAGAGTCTCCGCGAAAGCCTCGTCGAGCGCGGCGCCCGCGGCGCGCGGACCGGAGGCGATGACCCGGCCGCCGAGCTCGTAGCCGACGACCGCACTGAACAGGACGAGCAGGGCGGCGACCCCGATGCGGGTCTCGAAGGAATGCGACAGCCCTTGCCTAACATGACGAAGTCCGCGATGCGCGCCGGCGCCCAGCGATTCGAGGCGCGCTCCGACCACCGGTCGGAACGTCGCCCACAGCGCGCGCCAATTTCGCATTCGCCCGTCGTCGTTCGGTTGGTGGGTCAAGACGTTCTCCTGGGGGTACCGAGGCAGTGGCTATGTTTAGCCTGATGGGAGCGGGTCTGCATCGTGATCTGCATCACACTAGAATCCCCATTCGATCGGCCCCGAAATCGGGGTCCGAGGAGTTTCATGTCCGAACGGTCCGAGGCCTGGATGCGAGCATCCCGCGAAAGCTCCGATCTCATGCATGAGCCGCGCCGCGAGCGAAAGAACGACAGGAATCGTCGTGAGTCGTCCCGCTCGTGCTCCGTTGCCCCATCGCGCGTCATCGCTGCTCGCGCGCTGGGCATCCTCTCCTCGCTCGTCGTTCTCCTCTTCCCTGTCATCGCCATCACACCGGCCCACGCCGCATGGCCCTTCGACGAGCTGTTTCCGCGCCCGTCCGTCGCCCAGCGCGCCAGCGAGATCCTGTCCGAGGCGATCCGCATGCAAACGGTCAACCCGCCCGGACGGGAGCAGGCACTCGCGTATCGGCTCGCAGAGATCCTGGCTAGAGAGGGGATCGAGAGCGACGTCATTACGACGCCAAATCCCAACGGTGGAAAGCCCCGAGCGGCGGTCTGGGGTCGACTTCGGGGTCGCAGCAATCGACCGGGCCTGATCCTGCTGTCGCATCTCGATACCGTGCCGGCGGATCCGTCCGAGTGGAGCGTGCCGCCGTTCTCGGGCCGCATCGCGGACGGCTTCGTCTGGGGGAGAGGAGCCCTCGACGCCAAGGGGGTCGCCGTGACCCACCTCATGACACTGCTCGAGCTGGCGAGTTCCAACCAACGTCTCGATCGGGACCTGCTCTTCCTCGCGACCCCGGACGAGGAGACCGGCGGCCGCAACGGTGCGGGCTGGGTCCTCGAACATCATCCCGCGCTGCTCGAAGGCATGGGGTATCTGCTGACCGAGGGGGGAGGCATCCAGCTCCCGGCGAGCGACGAGACGCCGCATCCGCCGATCTGGGGCGTGGCGCTGACGGAGAAGTCGCCGTGCTGGCTCGAGCTGCGCGCCCACGGCCGGGGCGGGCATAGCTCGGCGCCGACGCCCGACGATGCGGTGCCGCGGCTGGTCGCCGCGCTCGACAAGATCCGGCGCGCGGAGTCGCCGGTGCGCGTGCTCGCCGAGGTCGAGACGATGTTCAAGGCGCTCGCCCCGCTCGCCCCGGAATGGGACCGCGCCGCCTATCAGAATCTCGCCGGCTCGCTCGAGCGCGACGAGGGCTTCCGGCGCCGCTTCCTCGACAACCCGAGCCAGAACGCCCTCGTGCGCAACACGATCTCGATCACCCTGCTCGAGGGGGGCTCCGCGACCAACGTCGCGCCGTCGATCGCGCGCGCGCAGCTCGACGCGCGACTCCTGCCGGGCCGGACCTGCAGCGACTTCACGGCGGCGATCGAATCTCTCGTCGACGACAGCACGATCGAGATCGAGGAAGTCTTGAGCTTCCCCTCACGCTCGTCGTCGGCGGACACGCCGCTCTTCCGGGCGATCGAAGCGGTGGCCGGACGCCAGGACCCGGTCGGTCTCGTGATCCCGCGCCTGATCGGCGGCTTCACCGACGCCCACTGGTTCCGCGAGGCCGGGATCGTGGCCTACGGCTTCGTGCCGCGCGCGCTCAGCAACGAAGAGGCGAGCGGCGTCCACGGCGTCGACGAGCGCATCGCGATCGAGACGCTCTCGAAGGGCATCGCGCTGCAGATCGAGCTCGTGCGCGCGTTCGATGCCATCGAGGCGGCGGGCCAATAGCGCCCGGCGGCGTCAGCCGCGCAGCTCGAGGATCGCCTCGTGCAGCGCTTCGAAGAGCGGCTCGATCTGCTCGACCTCGAGGCAGGAGAACGCGACGCGGATGTCCGACGCGCTCGTCGCGATGAGGCCGACGCCGTACCGGTCGAGCAGGTGCACGCGCAGCTTCTCGGCGTCGACGCCCTTCACCTCGACCAGCATGAAATAGCCGCTGTTGAAGGGGTAGACGGTCCAGCTCCCGGCGAAGCGGGGCTGGCTCGCGATCTCGTACACGCGCGCGGCGCGGACGCGCAGGACCTCGCACTTCGCCGTGCGTTCGGCGTCGATGCCCGGCGCGGCGAGCGCCCGCTCGACGATCGACTGGGAGAGCTGGGGCACGTTCGAGATCCCGCCGCGGATGGCGCCGCGAGCCTTCGCGTCGAGCACCTCGCAGACGACGTCGGCCGACTCGGGGCGGCCCGGGCCGAAGGTGATGAAGCCGCAGCGCAGGCCCCAGACGAAGAGCTCCTTCGTCGCGCCGTCGAGCTTGACGGCGAGGAGATTGGGATGGCGGCCGCAGAGCTTGCCGAAGAGCGACTCGGTCATCGACGGCGCGCCGAGGTGGTAGAAGAGGCCGAAGTAGGCGTCGTCGCAGAAGACGACGAGCTTCGTCCCGCGCTTCGCCTGCTCGATCAACGCGCTCGCGAGCGCCTCGCCCTCGGCGGGCGTCGGCATGTAGCCGGTCGGATTGTTCGGGAAGTTGAGCAGCACGAGCAGCTTCTCGCGGCCCACCGCGAGCTCGGCGAGGCGCTTCGCGAAGGCGGCGGTGTCGATGCCGTTGTCCGGCCCGAGGCCCTTCGCCTTGTAGAAGGGGAAGGTCTCGATCGTCGCGCCGTGGTGGACCTCGAAGGTCAGCTTGTAGTTGCCCCAGAGCTTGTCGGGCATCAGCATGACGTCGCCGGGCTCGATGAAGAGCTCGCCCGCGACGGCGAGGCCGTGGGTGATCGCGTTGGTCACGATCGGCTCGCCGAACTTGCGGTCGGCGAGGCTCGGATTCTCGACGAGCAGCTTCTTGCGCCACGCCTGACGCAGCCCCGGTCGGCCCGCCGGCGGCGCGTAGGTCACCGCATCCGCCGCCGGAATCCCGCCGAGCTGGGCCGCCACCGCGGGCAGCGCCATCGGCCCCTTGCCCTCGGTCGCGATGCCGATCGTCGCGTTGAAGCGATGGGCCTTCTGCTTCGCCTCGGCCGATTGGGAGATGATCCCCTTCGGAAAATAGAGGCGGCGGCCATAGGCCGAGAGCATCGAGAGGATCTCGGGGGCGGCCTTCTCGAGCTGCTCGTTCAGGGCCTGCGCGATCGGAGTCGGTTTCTGCTGGGACACTCTTGCGACACCTCGTTGGGGGCGCGGGGCGACGGGACGGCGCGGGAAACTACAGGCGTTTGTGGAGCACGTCCATCAGGTCGCCGTAGCCGAGCGATCGCCAGAAGGCCTGACCTTCACGGTTGCCCGTGGCGACCTGGATCTCGACCCGCGCGACCCCCCGATCGCGGACCCAGGCCTGGGCGGCCTCGACCAGGCCCCGGGCGACGCCCCGTCGACGCCACTCGGGGCGCACACCGACGTCCGTGATCTCGGCCCGCTCCGTCTCCTCGAGGATCGGCGGTGCCCGGTCGATCCGGACGATGCAGAGCCCCACCGGCGTCCCGCCGACGTCGAAGACGAAGATCTCGACGTCGGGATCCCGGTGCAGGGCACGCAGCAGCTCGCGCAGCTCGCCCTCGGCGACCGGCCCCCGGCGCATCCGGAAGAGCGGATCGAGAGAGGCGTGGTGGTCCGTGATCAGGCCCCAAAGCGCCGCGATCCGATCGATCTCCTGGGGGCGCGCGGGGCGCACCCGCCCGGGCTCCGACCCCCCAGCTCCCTCGGCTCCCTCGGCCCTTCCCATCCGCCTGCCTCCTCCGATCCGGGTCCGCCGAATGATCCGACCGGCTCCGATCCGTCGATCGCCGCGAGAACGCGATCGGATCCGCGAGCTTAGATCAAGAGCTGCGTAGAAAGGCCCGGATCGCCCGAATCCGGGTCTCCCGCCTGCACATGGCTCACGGGGCCCGGAACGCGTTAGTGTGGCCCATCACCCGGTTCTTTCGACCCTGCTGTGCTGTCCACGTTGGTTCCCATGTCGAAGCTCTGGATCGTTCATCGAAGTCCGCAAGCACGCGCCGCCCTCCTTCGCGCGACCGGACTCGACCCCGCATGGACCTCGAGCGGCGCGCCTTCCTCGGCCGACTTCCCCGTCGACGAGGTGCCCGACGCGATCGTCCTCGTCCTGCCGAGAGACTTCGAGCGCGAGCTCGAGTTCGCGCTCGACGTCGGGCCGCGCGTGCGCGAGGCGCGCTGGATCCTCGTCGGCGACGCGTCCCAGCGCGACGAGATCCGCCGCGTCTTCCAGGCGGGCGACGTCGTCCTGCTCGACCATCCGCCGGATCCCCGCGCCCTGCGCAGCGCGATCTCGGCGGCGCTCTCGCGGCGCAAGCTGCCGTCCGTCGCCGACCGGCGACTCGAAGCGCGGACCACCGAGCGCTTCGAAGCCTGGCTCGGGGTGGCCTCCGTGCCCGGACTCGCCCGCGCCCTCGACCCGGCCTTCGCCGCGTTGCCGCTGTTGCTGCGCGGGCGTCCGGGCAGCGGGCGTTCCCTGGCCGGCCTCCACGCCGAGCGCGTCCGCGGCGGTCGGGGCGGGCTGCTGCGAATCGACGCCCGGGAGATCGCCGACATCGAGGCGCTCGCCGCCCGACTCGAGTCGACGCGCGCGCGCACCGGCACCTCGATCCGCACCGTCTGGCTCGACGAGATCGACGCCCTCTCGCGGACCGCGCAGCGCGCCCTCGCCGAATGGATCCGCCACGAGACACCGCCCGGCGTCGCCGGCGACCCCGGCCCGCTGCGCTGGATCGCGACGGCCGGTCCCGCCGGTCTCGAGGATCGACTCGAAGCCGTCCTCGCACAGGCCTTCTCGCCGCTCGTCGTCGAGGTGCCCCCGATCGATCCGCAGGGCGGCGAGATCGCGCACATCGCCGCCGCGACGGCGCGCGCCTTCGCGCGACAGATCGGGGCCCCGGCTCGGCGCTTCGCCCCGAGCGCACTCGAGGCCCTCGCGGCCGAGCCCTGGTGGGGCGAGCGCGCGGAGCTCGATGCCGTCCTGCGAACGACCCTCGCCTGCGCAGCGCACGATCCGATCGAAGCCGCGGACCTGCGCTTCCCGGACGCGCGCGCGGCGGACCGCCCGATCCCGTCGACGACGCACGGCTCGGCGACCGCCGCGAGCGAGCGCGACGAGCACGCGCTCGCGCTCGACGACGAGCCGATCGCGAGCCTGCTCGAATCGGCCTTCCCGAGCGCGCTGCCGATCGACCCCTCCGGCGACCCGAGCAGCGAGCTCGCTCGACTCGCCGAGCGCTGGCCCGGCGAATCCCCGACCCCCACGCCGCCTTTGCCCGGGACTCCCACGCCGCGCCCCAGCGCGCCTCCCGCGTCGGCGGCGAAGCCGAGCGACGACCTCGCCTGGCGAAAGCTCGCCCGCAGCCTCTCGCACGAGATCCGCAATCCCCTCGTCTCGATCCGGACCTTCACCGAGCTCCTGCCCGAGCATCATGCCGACGAGACCTTCCGCGCCCGCTTCAAGGAGCTCGTCGGCAAGGACGTCGCCCACATCCAGGACGTCGTGACCCGGCTCGCGAAGGCCGCGGCCCGGGATCGGATGGCGTCGGAGCCCGTCGACGTCTCGGCCCTGATCGAGCGACTGCTCGCCGACCGACGCGACGCGATCGGTCGCAATCGGCTGGTCGTCCTCTCGGAGCTCGAGCGGACGACGCCCCTCGCGCTCGCCGACGCGGATGCCCTCGAGATCGCGCTCGCGGGGCTCATCGACCGCGCCCTCGACTCCCTGCCCGAACGGGGCGACCTCTTCCTCGCGACGCATCGCATCGAGCGGGCGGGCGATGGCCGCCCGCGCCTGCGCGTGCTGCTCCGCCACCACGATCCCCGGGCGGAGGGCATGGGCGGGGAGCTCGACCCGGTCCACCACATCCTCGAGTACGTGCTGGCCGAGACGATCGTCTCGGCGCTCGGAGGACGCCTCACGATCGATCCGACGCAGGGTCCGGAGACGCTGATCGTGATCGACCTGCCGACGCCCGAGCCCGGGAGCGCGGCCGCGTGATAAGCTCGCGCGATGCCGCGCATTCTCGTCGTCGATGATGAGCCTGGAGTGCAGGAATCCCTGCGGATGCTCCTCAAGTCCGACGGCGAGGTCGCGATCGCGTCCGATGTCGATGCGGCGCTGCGCGAGGTCGCGGTCTCGACACCGGACGTGGTGCTGCTCGATCTCGTGATGCCCGGCCGCAGCGGCCTCGAGCTGCTCGAGGAGCTGAAGGAGCGCGGCGTCCGGGCGCCGGTCATCGTCCTGACCGCGACCAATACGGTCTCCGCCGCCGTCCAGGCGATGAAACACGGCGCCGCCGACTTCGTGACGAAGCCCTTCGAGCTCGAGGCGCTCCGCATCAAGGTCCGCAACCTGATCGAGAAGCACGACCTCGAGCGCGAGGTCGAGCGCCTGCGCGACGAGGTCGAGGAGCGCCAGCAGCTCGGACGGATGGTGGGCCGGAGCGCGGCGATGCGGGAGATCTTCCGAGCGGTCGAGCGCATCGCGCGGGCCGAGGCGACGGTGCTCGTGACGGGGGAGAGCGGGACCGGCAAGGAGCTCGTGGCGCGGGCGATCCACGATTTCTCGCCGCGGACGGCGGGACCCTTCATCGCGGTGAATTGCGGGGCGATCCCGAGCGATCTGATCGAGAGCGAGCTCTTCGGCCACGAGAAGGGCGCCTTCACCGGCGCGATCGACCGCCGCATCGGCCGCATCGAGTCCGCGAACAAGGGCACGCTCTTTCTCGACGAGATCGGCGAGCTCGAGCCCGCGGTGCAGGTCAAGCTGCTGCGCGCGCTGCAGGAGCGGAGCTTCGAGCGGGTCGGGTCGAGCAGCTCGATCTCGGTCGACGTCCGGATCGTGGCGGCGACCAACCGCGATCTCGCCGCGGAGGTCGCCGCGGGGCGCTTCCGGGAGGACCTCTACTACCGCGTCGCGGTCGTGCCCGTGAAGCTGCCTCCGCTGCGCGATCGCCGCGAGGACATCCGGCTGCTCGCCCAGACCTTCCTCGTCCGGACCCACGCGAGCCGTTCGGGCTCGAGCCCGGAGAAGGGGGCGACGTCGCCGAAGAAGCTCTCGGCGGCGGCGCTCGGCGCGCTCGAGGGATATCGCTGGCCCGGCAACGTGCGCGAGCTCGAGAACGCGATCGAATACGGCCTCGCCTTCTGCGACGGGGACACGATCGAGCTGAAGGATCTGCCGATCTCGGTCGGGCGCTCGGGCCAGGCGGAGGCGCTGCGCGAGCAGTGGCGACAGGGCGAGCGGAGCTTCGACGAGACGGTGAACCGGTTCGAGTCCGAGATCCTGCGCGAGGCCCTCGATCGCAATCAATGGAACCAGACCCGGACGTCGAACGATCTCGGGATCACCCGCCGCGTCCTCAAGCTCAAGATGGACAAGCTCGGCATCGAGTCCCGCGGCGGCGACGAGGGCGACTAGGGCCGCTGCGGCCCGGGCCGAGCCGAGGGAGCGGGGCCGTTCGCGCCCGAACGCCCGCCGAGATCGTCGTTCGGATGGGAACGGCGGGAATTTCTCATTGAAAGCGAACATTTACGACGATTCGACGGTCTCCGGCCCGAGCCGGCACCCGATCGCGCCGCCTCGGCCGGCCTCCTGGGATCACGTTCGCATTGTATGCGACCCACTCGATTTCTTTTCTGAATCAAGGGGTTGAGCGCTCCTCGGCACGGCTGGCCCGAGGCCGCCCCGAGTCGGCACAAGCCTTGCTCTAAGCGGGCGGCATGAGTCTCGACCTCGATCTCCGAACGGCGACATCGATCCGCGGCCCGCAAGCGGCGGGGCGGCGGCGGGCACGCGTGCTGATCGTCGACGACGAAAGGGGGCCACGCGAGTCGCTTCGCATGATTCTTTCCGGGAGCCACGAAGTGACGACCGCGGAAGACGCTGCCGAAGCGCTCGACGTGCTCCGAACCGAAGAGATCGATCTCGTCACCGTCGACCTGAACATGCCCGGCATGAAGGGCGACGAGCTGATGCGGACGGTCCGCGCCGAGTCCCACCAGACCGAGATCATCATCATCACCGGCTGCGGCTCGATCGAGACCGCCGTCGAGGGCATCCGCCACGGCGTCTTCGACTATCTGATCAAGCCCTTCGACGTCGTCCAGGTCACGGCCTCCGTCGAGCGCGCGCTCGCCCGCCGCGAGAGCCGCGGGCGCACCGTCGCCTTCCTCGAAGAGGTCAGCCGCATCCTCGGCCCCGACCGCGACACCCATCTCTCCCTCGGCGAGTTCGAGGCCAACACCCTCGCCCAGGAACGCCTCCGCGCCCTGCTCGCCGAGCCGGTCCTGCAGCGCGGCGCCGCAGGCCCCCGCACCGGCGGACCGAGCACCCTCGAGTTCCTCGAGGTCCTCGCGGAGACGATCGAGACCCGGGATCTCTTCATGCGGGGCCACGCGCGCCGCGTCGCCTACTCCGCGGACCTCGTCGCCGCCCGCCTCTGCCTCGCCCGAGAAGAGCGCGATCACGTTCGCATGGCAGCCTTCCTCCACGACATCGGCAAGGTCGGCGCGACAAGCGACGTGCTGGCCGGCAAATTCCTGCCCGAGGCCGACCGGCTCGAGTCGATCCAGACCCACCCCGCGATGGGCGAGCGCCTGCTGCGCCCGCTCGGCCTCTCGCCGACGGTGACCGCGACCGTGCGCCACCACCATGAACGCTACGACGGCGCCGGCTACCCCGATGGCCTCGCCGGCGACGACATCCCGCTCGCCGCGCGCATCATCGCGATCGTCGATGCCTTCGATGCGATGACCTGCGAGCGCCCCTATCGAAAGGCGCGCACCCGCGACGAGGCCCTCGACGAGCTGCGCGCCCACGCCCGCCGCCAATTCGATCCCAACCTCGTCGACATCTTCTGCGACCTCGTCGCGAGCGGAGCGATGGACGCGATCGAAGAGACGAGGACGAACGACACGCTCGGACGAAGCCGCGACGCGGCCGTCCAGGCGGGACGTCATCGCGGAGCCGCGTGATCGCGGGCTCGCCCGCGCGAGCTCGGGTCCGATTCGAGAGGTCCAGCGAGGGCCGGGACCGTGACGATCAAACCGGGGGGTACGTCGCGGTCCCGCCCTCACCTCTCGCTCCGCCCCTCGCGGGCGCGGCCGAGTCGCGGGACCCGACCTGCTAGATTGAAGCCGCATGTTTGGCATCGGACCGATGGAGCTGGTCGTGATCGTCGTGGTGGCACTGCTGATCTTCGGTCCGCAGCGGCTGCCCGAGTTCGCCCGCACCCTCGGCAAGGGACTCGCCGAGTTCCGTCGCGCGAGCAACGACCTCCGCCAGACACTCGCCCTCGACGAGCTCCAGGACGATCTGCGCAAGACGGCGAGCCAGGTCACGAGCCCGCCGAAGACAGCGCCGAGGCCGGCACAAGCCGGCGACACGCTCCCGCCCGGAGCAGGCGTCGCCGCGGCGGCCGCCACCGCTTCTCCGAGCCCGGACGAGAAGCCGCCCTGGACGGATCATCCCGGCCAGCTGCCCGAAGGCGGCGACCACGACCACCATGACCCCGAGGACCGAAAGGTCCCCGACGCTCTCCAGGACCTCGCAGCTCCGTCCCCGAGCGAGAGCTCCCCCGCCCCGACGCCCCGCCTCGCCGCCGCCGATCCGGGGCTCGGCAGCGTGCCGGTCGGAGGGGCGGATCCGGCGGAACCGCGACGTGGATGAGCGCGCGCTTCCGATCACGGAGCACCTCGCGGAGCTCCGCCGGCGGATCGGACTCGCCCTCGCCGCGATCGTGATCGGCGCGTGCCTCGCCTACAACTTTTCCGAATCGATCTTCGCCTGGCTGCTCTCCCCGGCGACGACGGCCCTGGCCGCGAAGGGCAGCAAGCTCCAGGCGATCGCGCCGACCGAGATCTTCATCGCGTACATCAAGTGCGCGCTGCTCGCGGGATTCGTCGGGACGCTGCCCGTCAGCTTCTGGCAGCTCTGGGCCTTCATCGCCCCCGGCCTCTACGACAGCGAGAAGCGTGCGATCTTCCCCTTCGTGCTCGCGTCGAGCGTGCTTTTCGTGCTCGGCGCGCTCTTCGGCCACAGCTTCGTCTTCCCCGTGATGTTCCAGTTCCTGAACAGCTGGGACAACGAGTGGGTCGTCTCCGCCTGGACCCTCAAGGAGGTCTTCGGGCTCACGACGCAGATGATCCTCGCCTTCGGCGTGATCTTCGAGCTCCCGATCTTCGTGCTCTTCCTGTCGCTGTCCGGCATCGTCACGGCGCGCCAGCTCTTCTCGGGCACCCGTTATGCGGTCGTCGCGTCGTTCGTGATCGGCGCGATCCTGACGCCGCCCGACGTGGTCAGCCAGGTCATGATGTCGGTGCCGATGGTGATCCTCTATCTGCTGGGCGTGGCGGTGGCCTGGCTCTTCGAGGCGAAGCCGGCCGAGTCGACGGCGCTCCAGAAGACGGAAGGCTGAGTCGAGCCGCGCCTACTCGAATTCGATCCGGAAGCGGACCGGCACCTCGTCGTCGATCGACAGCGGATTCCAGGCCGAGGGCTTCGACCCGATGCCGAAATCCGTGCGCCGGATCAGGAAGCCGCCCTCGACGACGACCGGATCCGTCCCGACGATCTCGACCTCGCCGTCGAGCGTCTTCTTCACGCCGTGGAGATCGACGTCGAATCGCACGGCGTGCCGCGGATGACCCGCGGCCGACGGCTCGAGCGGGCGCGCCGAATGGCCCCGCACCGTCGCGACGGGATGCGTCGCGACGTCGAAGAAGTCCGCGGTCCGCAGATGCTCGTCGCGATCCGCGTTGCCGGTATCGACGGAGGCGAGGGCGACCTCGACGACGACCGCGCTCGTCGCCGGATTCGCGAGGTCGACGGCCCGCTCGACGACGCGCCATTCGCCGAACGTCCCCTCGGCGCGGCCGAAGACGTTCCGGCCGACGAATTCGATCCGACCCCCGACCGCAGCCGCGTCGGCCGAAGCGGCGGGCGCGGCAACGGCGGGCTCCTCGGCATCCGCCTTCGCGACGTCCGCGGAGAAGAGCCCGACCAGTCCGCCCAGCGCGAGGGCCGCGACGAGGCGCGGGCCCGCGAGCGAGCGTCGGGAACGCCGCCTCGACCGCCCGATCTCGAGGCTCACGACTCCCCCTTCTCGCCGATCGCGCGATAGACGAGGGCGCCGGCCACCGCTCCGAGGATCGGAGCGACCCAGAAGAGCCAGAGCTGCGAAATCGCCCAGCCGCCGACGAAGAGCGCGACGCCCGTGCTGCGCGCCGGATTCACGGACGTGTTCGTCACGGGAATGCTGATCAGATGGATCAGCGTCAGGCCGAGACCGATCGCGATCGGCGCGAAGCCCTTCGGCGCCCGCTCGTCCGTCGCGCCGAGGATGATCACGAGGAACATCATCGTCATCACGACCTCGGTCACGAACGCGGAGCGCAGCCCGTAGCCGCCGGGCGAATGCTCGCCGTATCCGTTCGACGCGAATCCCCCGGCGACGTCGAAGCCCGCCTGGCCGCTCGCGATCAGGTAGAGGACGCCGCCCGCCGCGACCGCGCCGAGGACCTGCGACGCGATGTACGGCACGAGCTGGGCGGCGGGGAATCGACCGCCGGCCCAGAGTCCGATCGAGACCGCGGGGTTGAGATGGCAGCCCGAGACGTGGCCGATGGCGTAGGCCATCGTCAGGACGGTGAGGCCGAAGGCGAGCGAGACGCCGTGCAGACCGATGCCGACCTCGGGAAATCCGGCAGCGAGCACCGCGCTGCCGCAACCGCCCAGAACGAGCCAGAACGTTCCGACGAACTCCGCACCGTACCGCTGCATCGTCATCGCCCCCGTGTCGCCCCGGTCGGACGACGCATGACCGGCGGAGCATCGGGCGATCGCCTCGCTGCTCCCCTCGGTCGACCCGGCCCATCTCCGGCCTAACTTGCGCGGCCGACGTTAACAGACAATCAGGTCGATCGCGCCAGCGCCTCGAGGCCATCGGCCTCGACCTCGAGCGGCAGGTTCAGCAGGTTGTAGAAATTCTCGATCGCGTTCACGAGCGTCAGCTCGGCGATCTCGCGGTCGTCGAAGAGCCGGCGCACGGCGGCGAAGGTCTCGTCGCAGACGTGTTTGTTTCGCGTCGCCTCCTCGACGAAGGCGAGAGCCGCCTGCTCGCGGGCATCGAAGCCCGGATGACCGCGCCAGTCCGCGAGCGCATCGAAGCGTTCGGTGCCGAGCCGGTTGCGGATCGCCGTGGCCCGCTTGATGTCGACGCAGAAGGCGCAGCCGTTCAGCATCGCGACCCGGGTCGAGAGCAGCAGGGTCAGCTCGTGGGGGAGCTTCGCACCGAACCGCTCGTAGAGCTGGAAGGCGAGGGCGATCCGCCAGGCCGCGGGCACGCGGTTGTAGACGACCTGGGAGGGCGTGATCGAACGACCGAGGGTGCGCCGGATCGCGAGGTCGAGGAGGCGGCCGAGCAGACTCGGCGGATCTTCGAGGGGAGTGAGTCGCATGGAAACGGACCTCCTGCCGGATCGTCGCCGGCGACCTGCATCTCGGCGCCCGTCGACGGGGCGCCTGTACGATCCCGTCCCTCAGGCCCGCCCCGCAACCCGCCGACGAGCGGGGGGCGCCTGAAACCTTCCCGCCCCGGCCGGGTTCGAGTCCCCGTGGCCCGATCGAACCGCCGGGCGTGCCCCACTCCAGGAGTTCCCGTGCACCGACTGTCCAGCCGATCCCTCTTCCTCGCGAGCGCCCTCGGACTCAGCCTCGCGCTCGCCTCCGCCGCCTCGGCGGCGCCGGATGCCGAGCCGGCCGTGGCGGAAGCGGCCGGCGACGCTCCGGCGGACTCGCCCCGCGAAAGCCGCCTCGACCGCAAGGGCGATCGGGTCGACGAGCGGCTCGATCGACGCGGCGAGCGCAAGGACGAGCGACTCGATCGAAAAGCGGAGCGCGTCGAAGACCGCGGCACACGCCGGGCCGAGCGCGCCCGCGCCCAAGGCCAGGAGCAGCGCGCGGAACACATCGAGGAGAAGACCGCGCGCCGGGCCGAGCATCTCGACGCCAAGGGCGATCGCAAGGCCGAGCGGCTCGACGAGAAGGGCGATCGCATCGAAGGGCGGCTCGATGCCCGGGGCGACCGCGTGAACGACCGGAACGATCGACGCGCCGGCAAGACCGGCGACGACGACTCGCCGGCCGAAGCCGCCCTCGATTCGACCGCGCCGGCCGAGACCGCGCAGCCCCCGGCCCAGGCGCCCGCCGCGCCCTGATGGCGGCTCGGCCGTCAGGCCGGCTCGACCTTCACCCGGATCACCCGATCCCGCAGACCGACCTCGAGCTCGCCGGATTTCTTGCGCACCAGCGACATCCGAACGGATCGCTCGGTCGACTCGACATCGAAGAGAACGTCCTCC
>JBIPOQ010000401.1:0-3945 GCA_044379055.1 Myxococcota bacterium | reverse complement strand
AGACGTTCGGCGTGGGGACGCGGATCGCGTTGCCCGTCAGCTTGCCCTTCAGCTCGGGCAGACATTTCGCGACCGCGCTCGCGGCGCCGGTCTCCGTCACGACCATGTTGAGCGGCGCGGCTCGGCCACGGCGCGCCTTCTTGTGGTAGTTGTCGATCAGGTTCTGGTCGTTCGTGAACGAGTGGATCGACTCGACGTGGCCGGCCTGGATGCCGTACTCGTCGTTCACGACCTTGAGCACCGGCACGATCGCGTTCGTCGTGCAGGAGGCCGCCGAGAGCACCGCTCCGGCCTCGCGCATCCCGTGGTGGTTCACGCCGTAGACGATGTTCGGGACGTCGCCCTTGCCCGGCGCGGTGAGGATGACCTTGGCCGCACCCGGGACCTCGACGTGCTTCTGCAGCTCCTCGCGCTTGCGCCAGCTGCCGGTGTTGTCGACGACGATCGCGTCGCGGATGCCGTACTTCGTGTAGTCGACGTCCTTCGGGCCGTTCGCGTAGATCAGGTGGACGAGATTGCCGTTGATGATGAGGGCGTTCTCCTCCTTGTCGACGAGGACCTCGCCGGAGAAGGAGCCGTGGATCGAGTCGCGGCGCAGCAGATCGGCGCGCTTCTCGAGGTCGTTCTCGCCGCCGGGGCGCACGACGATCGCGCGCAGGCGGAGGGTGTCGCCGCCGCCGGTCTTGCCGGCGAGGATGCGGGCGACGAGGCGGCCGATGCGGCCGAAGCCGTAGAGCACGACGTCCTGGGGGCTCGGCCGGATCGAGGCCTTGCCGGTCGTGATGCCGGCGAGCTCGTCGCGCACGAAATCCGAGACCGAGACCGAGCGCGAGCGACCGCGCCAATGGGTCACGAGGTTGCCGACGTCGATGCGCGCCGGACCGAGGTCGAGGACCGCCATCTCGGCGAGGATCGGGTAGACCTCGGTGATGTGGATCTGGCTGTCGACGTTGACCCGGGCGATCCGGTGGAGCTCCTGGATCTCGAGGGGCGACTTGTTGACCAGCGAGTTCCCGAACAGGGTCACGATGACGCCGTGCTCGCGGTAGAGCTCGCCGATGATCGGCACCATGGCCTCCGCGTAGCGCTGCTGCTGGGTCCAGGCCTGGAGCGTCCGCTGGGATTTTTCGCTCGTGTTGCTCGTCAAAGAGTGCTCTCCTCGGGTTCCCCGTTTAGAGTTGCGCCGGGCGGCGTCGGTGGGTCGCAGCCGGGCGGGTGGACGTGACGAGTTTTAGCAAAACCGACCCCGGGGACCGACGGCCGAGCCTGGCCGTCCTGTTCTCCGTCATCGTCGTCGACCTCATCGGCTTCGGCATCGTCGTCCCGATCCTGCCCTTCTGGGCCGAGCGCTTCGGGGCGGACGGGTCGACCCTGGGGCTCCTGCTCGCGAGCCATGCCGGCATGCAGCTCGTCGGCGCCCCGATCTGGGGCCGCCTGTCCGACCGCATCGGCCGCCGGCCTGTCATGTTGATCACGATCGCGGGGACGGCCCTCTCGCTCCTCTTGCTGGGATTTGCACAGTCCCTGCTCCAGCTCTTCCTCGCCCGGCTCCTCTCGGGCCTCTTCGCCGCCAACATCTCGGTCGCGACGGCCTACCTGACGGACGTGACCGAGGAGGCGGACCGCACGAAGTGGATGGGCATGATCGGCGCCAGCTTCGCCGTCGGGTTCACCCTCGGCCCGCCCCTCGGCGGCCTGCTCGCCCGCGTCTCCGACAGCGCACCGATGGTGTTCGCCGCGGGCCTCGCCGGGCTGAATTTCCTCTGGGCCCTCGTCCAGCTGCGCGAGCCCGAGCAGCACGCGTCTCGCGAGACCGAAGGCCCCACCAACCGCTTCGACGTGCTCCGCCTGCCGGGGGTCGCGCGGCTCTGCCTCGTCTACTTCCTGTTCACGGTCGCGGTGACCCAGCTCGAGACGACCTTCGCGCTCTTCATGGCCCACCGCTTCGGCTACGACGAGCTCGGCGTCGCGATGGTCATGCTCGCGATGGCGATCGTGATGGGCGGGATCCAGGGCGGCGGCATGAAGCGCCTCGCCGCGGTCTTCCAGGAGCGGCGACTCGTGCTCGGCGGCCTCGCCTGCATGACCGTCGCCTTCGCCCTCGTGCCGGCGACCGGGAGCGTCGCCTGGCTGATGGCGCCCCTGGCCCTGGCGGCCGTCGGCCGCGCCCTCGCCCAGCCGCCGATGATGAGCCTCGTCTCGCTCTTCGCCGACGAGCGCTCGCGCGGCATCGTGATGGGGGTCTTCCAGTCGTCGGCGTCCGCGGCTCGGGTCGTCGGGCCGGTCGTCGCCGGGCTGCTCTACGACGCGGACGATGGATTCCCGTATCTCGCCGCCGCGGGGCTCACGGCGCTCGCCTTCTTCCTCGCGCTCGCCGTCGAGGAACGGCGCGACGGGCCGACGCCGCGCGCCTAGCGCGAGCGGTGGGCCCCGAGCCCTCGACCCGGGCGACGCCGCCGCCGAGCCCAGCCGACCAGAAGCACGATCCCCGCCGCGAAGAGCACGCCGCGCCCCGGCTCCGGCAGGACCCAGGTCTGGAACGAGGCGACGTGGTTGCCCGTCACGAGGTCGAGCGTCCCGTTGCGATCGAGATCGCCGAAGCTCGGCGCCGAGCGACTGCCGACGTCCTGGGCGTCCAGGGGGTTCGCGGCGCCGGTGCGCGGGGCGTAGAGCGGCGCCTTCGCCGTCCCCGTGTTCTCGAAGAACGAGAACTGACCGGACTGATCGCCGGCGAGCAGGTCGAGATCCCCGTCGCGATCGAGGTCCCCGAGCGCCGGGGCCGACCAGCCCGGCAGGAAGAAGCCGGACAGGGGATTCGCCGTCCCGCTCCGCTCGGCGAAGACCGCCGCGGTCCGCGTCCCGACATTCTCGAAATACGCGAAGACGCCGTCCGAGTCGCCCGCCACGAGATCGAAATCGCCGTCAGCGTCGAGGTCACCGAAGGCCGGGGCCGACAGCAGGCCGACGGTCCACCCGGCGAGGGGATTCGCCGCGCCGGTGCGCACGACGAAGAGCGGATCCGTCGCCGTGCCCGTGTTCTCGAGCCACGCGAACGAGCCGGCGAGCCGCCCGGAAACGACGTCCGGGTCCCCGTCGCCGTCGAGGTCGGCGACGGCCGGTGCGGACTGGGCGCCGACGTCGACCGCGTCGAGGGGATGGGCCGCCCCGAAGCGTTCGGCATGGACGGGGCGCGTCGCGCTGCCCGTGTTCTCGAGGTAGGTGAAGAGGCCCGACTGGGCCCCGGCGACGAGGTCCAGGTCGCCGTCGCCGTCGAGGTCCGCGAGGGCCGGCGAGGAGTGGCTGCCGGCGACCGCGAAGCCGTCGAAGGGATTCGCGTCGAGCCAGAGCTCGAGCGCTCCGACCGAGGCCTCGAGGATCGTGTTCTCCCAGAAATCGAGGACGCTCGAGGTCTCGCCGCACGCGACGTCCACGTCCCCGTCGCCATCGAGGTCGACGAAGGCCGGCGTCGATGCGCTCCCGACGTCTTCGCCGTCGAGGGGATTCGCAGCTCCCGTGCGGGCCGCGAAGACCGGCGCCGCAGCCAGGGACGTATTCTCGTAAAGCATGAAGGTTCCGGCGGAAGTCCCGATCAGGAGATCGAGATCCCCGTCGGCATCGGCATCCCCGAGCGCCGGGGCCGCACGCGAGCCGGCGCTGATGCCGTCGACCGGGCTCGCGGCGCCGACCCGCAGGACGAAGGCGGGCACGGCGCGCGAGCCCGTGTTCTCGAAGAAGTCGAGGGCGCCATCGAGCCCCCCGGCCACGAGGTCGAGGTCCCCGTCCCGGTCGAGATCGCCGAGGCTCGGGGTCGAGGCGCTGCCGACCGACTGGCCGTCGAGCGGGTTCGCGCTCCCGATCCGGGCGACGAAGACGGCGACCGCCGCCGAGCCCGTGTTCTCGAAGAAGCCGAAGACGCCGTCGCCCTCGCCGACGACGAGATCGAGA
>JBIPOQ010000400.1:0-3948 GCA_044379055.1 Myxococcota bacterium | reverse complement strand
CCACCGTCTCGCGCTTGTGATTCGCTCCGCTATGTCGCACGAACATGTGATGGGCATTGATCGCGAATAACGGGTTGTTCGCGGTACGCGGCACTTTCGAATGCGTCGTCTGGTGCACGAGTTCAGGGTACTGGAGGCGTCTCAGGGCGGTTCGGTACTCGGACTTTTCATCGGTGCGCAGCTCGATCCTGCCTCCGGCGGAGAGGTTCGTGCGAAGAAGCTCGATGACGTCGCGAGTCAGGGCCTTGGGATCGGGGCGGCCGAGCTTCTCTTCATGGGCCAACCTTCGTTTCTTCTGAAGCGCGGTCATGGTGCCGGAGCGGCGGCGCTCGGTGACCACGAAGTCGTAGCTGTAGTACGAACGGGACCCGATGAGGCCTGTCAGCTCCAAGGGCCAGTACTGGCCGCCGGCGAACGTGCCGAGGCCATCCATCACGATGGGTTCTTGGGCGAGCCTCGTCACGGTTTTCTTGCGGAACGTTTCGTGGAGGAGAAGGCAGTGGCGGCCGAGGCGTTCGGCGAGGCGCTGGATGGTGGCGTGGACGACGCCGAATTGGCGGGCGATCTGGCGGTGGCCGGCGCCGGCGACTTCGGCGCGGAAGACGGGCTCGAGGAGGTCGGGGCGTCGGAGCCAGTAGGTGGGGGAGAAGGTCTGTGAACTGAAGGCGCGTTTGCAGTGAGAACAGCGGTACCGCTGGATTCGATGGGGGAGGGTCTTTCGGACGAAGAAGCCGGCACGCTTGAAACGCCAACCGGTTGAATCCAGATGGAAAAGACAGTCGGGACTGGGGCAGTGGGGCGGCGCAGAGACACCATGAGCGAAGGAGCGGTTCGGCATACCTCCGGCCAAAGCAGAGTTCGTGCCGGCAACAATCGTCACGCCACGTCGGTCGGGAACCGGGAGGGGGTGGCGCCATCCAAACTCGCACGAACGGTCGTTCGAACCGTTCCTGGGAGGAATCGAAGTGCGATCGAAGAAACGACGGTTGTGGTTGTGCAGCTCGCTTCTGGCTCTGGCGGTCTTCGGCATGCTCGCGGCGGGAAGCGCCGTGGCCGGGGATCGCTGGGACTACTGGGATCCGCGCAACTCGATCCCCGCGCGTGTGATCGACACGCACCTCGGCGTCATCGGGCTCGCCGCGACCATCGCGGGCGACTACCGGACTGCGGCCGTGGTCGACCACATCAGTGGTCGCTACGCGGCCCCCGTCCCGGTCGTCGTGCAGCAGGTCCATTACCCTGCGCCGGTCGTGGAGCACCACTACTACGCGCCGCCTCCGCGGCCCGTCGTGGAGCACCACTACTACGCGCCGCCGCGGCCGGTCGTCGTGCATCACGTCCATCGGTCCGGCTGTGGCCACTCGGGCTACGGCTACGACCGCGGACACCGTCACGGCCGTCGCCATGGCCATGGCCATGGCCATGGTCACGGCTACCGCGGTCACCGCGGCGACTGGGACGACGACTGAGCGACGCGCGGCGTACGCCGCGGGTCGTGATCCGAGACGCGACGCGTCTGCATCGAGGCGCGACGTCCGACCCCGAGCGGGGGGTCTTCCGAGAGGAGGGCCCCCCGCTCCTTTCGTTTCTGGGGCACACTGCGGAGGCCGCTGCCTGTCCGAGTCGTCGCCGGAGAAGACCGTTTGAGTGCCATCCGTCCGCCCTCGCCCTACAAGTCCTCGATCGACCGGAGCGCCGTACTGGTCTTCGGCGCGCTCTACGGGCTCGCGCTGCTGCGCTTCGCCGATCCTTTGATCGCGGCGCTCCTCGGCGGCTTCGGCGAGCCCGTGCCGGCGCTGGCGATCCTGGCCGGCCTCTTCGCCGGCTATCTGCTGGCCGATTTCGTCGCCGGCACGGTGCACTGGATCGCGGACCGCCATTTCGATCCCGGGACCCCGGCCATCGGGCCCATGCTGATCGAGCCGTTTCGCGCCCACCACGACGACCCGCTCTCGATCACACGCCACGATTTCTTCGAAGTGCTCGGCAACAACGCCCTCGTCACGATTCCCGCCGTGCTGGCCCTCCTGACGGCGCCGCGCCCCGGCTCCGTCCTCGCGCTCTTCGGCGTCGCGCTCGCCCTCGCGGGCAGCTTCGCCGCGGTGGCGACCAACCTCTTCCATGCCTGGGCCCACGCCCCGCGACCGCCGCGGGTCGCCCGCTGGCTGCAGGCCCGGCACCTCGTGCTGACGCCGGCGGGACATGCGCGGCATCACCGGGGCGCCCATGACCGCGCCTACTGTGTGACCTCGGGCTGGCTCAATCCGCTCCTCGATCGCACGCGCTTCTTCGGGCGCCTCGACGCCTGGATCGCCCGCGGCAAGCCGACCCCCGGACACGCGACGCCCCGATGACGCCCTTCTCCTGGCACGACGCCTACTACAGCGAGCTGCAGAATCTCTATTCGCTGCTGGTCGTGCCCATCGCGTTTCTCGCCTGGCGGCTCGCGGTGCCTTCGGATCCGGCGCGTGGGGTCGTGCCCCGGGCGGCGCCGCTCGTCGCGGGGGCGACCCTGCTCTTCGCCTTCGAGACGATGCTCGACCCGATCGCCACGGGGCCGCTGCTCCGGAGCGAAGCCCTGCGGAGCACCCTCGCGGCGACCCTGGTGCCCTTCGTGTTCGTCTATCTCGGCGATCTGCGCGTGCTGTTCGTCGCGCTCGCGGTGGCCGAGCCCGAGGCGCCGATGAAGCGCTTGCTCGGCCGCGCGGCGGCGGCGACCGCGATCGTGCCGATCGCGACGGGGGTGCTCTACGGAGGGGTTCGCGTCCTCTGGCCGGATGCGCACGGCCAGTGGCTCTGGATGATCTACGAGGCGGGATTCCTGTTGCTCTGCGTCGTCGCCGTGCGCGTCGGACTGCCCCGCGCGG
The DNA here is from genome assembly GCA_044379055.1 of Myxococcota bacterium. GTDB lineage: Bacteria > Myxococcota_A > UBA9160 > UBA9160 > UBA4427 > UBA4427. The sequence continues at coordinate 1,081 of JBIPOQ010000400.1, read as the reverse complement.
TCGCCGCCGGGGCGGAGGTCGATCCCGCCGCGCGGGCCTTCCTCGGCGCGCTCTTCGGCTACAGCGCCGCCTACTACGCGCTCTGGCTCGCGGCCGACGTGCTGATCGTCCTCGCCGGGCTCGATCTCGGCTGGGCGATCCGGATGGTTCCGAACCAGCTCTACTACGCCTTCTGGACGCCGTTCGTCTACGCGCGCTTCTTCTCGGGAGCGCCGGTGAACGCGACCCGGTAGGCCGCCTCGAGAGCGTCGACCCAGGCCTCGCGATAGGCGAGACCGGCGGCAGCGTCCGACCGCGTCGGATCGCCGAGCACGCCAACCGGCGCGTTCGGTCGCACGCTCGGGTAGAAGAGCGATGCGCCGGCATCCGGATCGATCGGGGGCCCCGCGACGCGCGCGCCGGGGCGCACACTGCCCGGACGCAGCCAGGCGACGAGGCTCGTCTCGTATTCGCCGGCATGGGGCCCGGCGCTCGTCCCGTCGAGACCGCGGGCGGCGACGATCTCGGCCTGGAGTCGGCCGACGTCGAGCTCGAGCTCGATCCGGACCTCGAGGGGCCGCGCGCGCAGGGCGACGCGATCGCGCATCGCACGCAGGGCGTCGAGATTGCCGCCGTGGGCCGTGAAGACGAAGGCCCGCTCGAAGCCGTGGTGTCGGAGCGAGGCGAGCAGATCGTCGAGGAGCTGCTCGAGCGTGGCGGGGGCGAGGCTCAGGGTGCCCGCGAAGTCGAGATGCTCGTCCGCGCATCCGAATGGAACGGCCGGCAGCGCGAGCGCGTCGGTGACCCGCTCGGCCAGCGCGCCCGCGAGGGCATCGGCGATCCAGCGGTCGGTGGCGAGCGGGAGATGGGGGCCGTGCTGCTCGATCGAGCCGAGGGGCACGATCGCGGTCCGCCGGCCCCCAGCGATCGCGCGCTCGACCTCGGGCCAGCTGGACGCCTCGAGTCGGACCGAGACGGGATCGATGCGGGGCGGGCGCGGGCTCGGGAGGGACGCGAGCGCAGGCCCCGCGGCGTAGAGCGCGCCCTCGCGCGCCGCGCCGGGCCAGGCGACGAGGTCGAGCCCCGTCTCCTCGAGATGCCG
>JBIPOQ010000399.1:0-3958 GCA_044379055.1 Myxococcota bacterium | reverse complement strand
CCGACGTACTCGCGCATCGGCAGCAGCGTCGCGATCGGATCCCATTTCGACGGCAGCAGGGTCAGCTGACCCTCGACCTTCTCGACGTGGGCCGTCGCATAGCTGCTCTTCACGCGCACGACGTGCGGCGGGAAGTCATAGGCCTTCTCGACGCCGCCGACGGCGCGCGAGACCTTGATCCACCACTCGTTCTCTTCGTGGTTCGCCGGGATCGGCAGCGTCTCCGCGACCTTCCCCTCGAACTCGACGAAGCTGTAGCCCTGGTGGGTGCAGCGAGCGGTCACCGCGTTGCCGAAGCGGTAGTAGTCGGTCTGGCAGGGAAACTTCGGCTGGCCGTTCATGTCCCGGCTGATGAAGATCGCCGACTCCTGGTCGATTCCGTAGCCGAGCGTGTAGACGCCCTGGACGCCGCGGTAGTCGGCATCGACCGTGATGAAGATGCCGTACTCGGGGACGTCGGGGACGGCGACCTGGTAGATCGAGAGATGGACGTTGGGCTCGCGTCCGGGATCGATCCCGGGCGGCAGGAGCGAAGCGATCCGCGCCTTGTCGGTCCGGTAGTCGATCTTGAGGATCGGCCAGTTCGAGATCTCGCCGCCGTCGATCTGGGGTCCCGCCATCACTCGATCTCCCTTCGTGGTTCCTCGCGCTCGTCGAGACGCTCGACCGGCGACCCGACTCGTCCCGCCTTTCAGCAGGCCTCGAACAGGGACGCGAGCCCCTGGCCGCCGCCGATGCACATCGTCACGATGCCGTACCGCTTGCCCGAGCGGCGCAGCTCCCGGACCAGCAGGCCCGTCATGCGCGAGCCGGTCATGCCGAAGGGATGACCGATCGAGATCGAGCCGCCCGACGGGTTCAGCTTCTCGTTCGGGATCTCGAGCTTGCGCTGGCAGTAGAGGACCTGCGACGCGAAGGCCTCGTTGAGCTCGATGATGTCGATGTCGTTCATCGTGAGCCCGTGGCGCTTCAGCAGCTTCGGCACCGCGAAGACCGGGCCGATGCCCATCTCCTCGGGGCCGCAGCCGGCGACGGCCGTACCGCGGTAGATCGCGAGCGGCTGGATGCCGAGCTGCTTGGCGCGGTCCATCGACATCAGCAGCGTCGCCGACGCGCCGTCGGAGAGCTGGGAGGCGTTGCCGGCGGTGACCGTTCCGCCCTCTTCCGGCTTCTTGAAGACGGGGGCGAGCTTGCGCAGACCCTCGATCGTCGTGTCCGCGCGGTTGCACTCGTCCTTCTCGACCGTGAACGCCTCCTCGAAGGGCTCGCCCTCCTTCGGCGTGACCTTCCGGGTCACCTTCATCGGCGCGATCTCGTCCGCGACCCAACCCGCCGCCGCCGCCTTCCCATATCGCTGCTGGCTCTGGAGCGCGTACTGGTCCTGGTCCTCGCGCGAGATCTTGTAGCGCTCGGCCACGATCTCGGCGGTGATGCCCATCGGGTAGTAGAGGCCGGGGAATCGTGCCGCCGCGGTCTTGTTGGCGAGGCGATTCCGGTTCTGGGTCCCGTCCTGCATCATCGAGATCGTCTCGACGCCGGCGCCGATCGCGACCTCCGCGCCCTCCTGCAGGATCTGGTTCGCGGCCATCATGATGGCCTGCGAGCCCGACGAGCAGAAGCGGTTCACAGTCGTCGCCGCGGCCGTCTGCGGGATGCCCGCGACCATCGAGGCGATGCGCGCCATGTTCATGCCCATGCAGCCTTCGGGATGGCCGCAGCCGAGGATCACGTCCTCGACCTCCTTGGGATCGAGATTCTTCTGCTGCGCGAGGACCTCGCGGATCGCATGGGCCGTGTAGTCGACGGGCTCCGTCATGTTGAAGGAACCGCGATGGGCCTTGGTCAGACCCGTGCGGAGACTGCCGACGATCACTGCTTCGCGCGCCATGAACCTCTCCTCTCGACTCGCCTCTCGAATCGCCTCACGACTCGCTCTCGGAATCGCTCTTCGACTCGCTCGGGCAACCGGAAAGCCCGTACCCTATGCCAGCTCGGGGGCGAGAACAACCAGCCGGAAGCGACCCGCCGTCGCCGCGCGAGACGCGTTCGCAACGTGCGCCGGGCGACTCATTCCAGGGTCGAGAGATGGGCCACGAGGTCGCGCAGCGCCCTCGGCTCGAGGACCAGGCCGACGGGCGGCATGCCGGACGGGCTCGGAAAGCCGTCGGCGATCTGCGCGTCCGGAACGAGGACCGACTCGAGCGCGAAACGCGGCCCCCGGGCCGCGACGCCCGTGAGGGCAGGCCCGATCCGGCCGCCATGGCCTGCCTCGTCTGCCCCCGCCGCGGGATCCCCGTGGCATCGCTGGCAATCGCCCACCGTCTGGAAGACCGTTCGCCCCGCGACCGGATCCCCGCCCGCGAGCGCCCAGCGACGACTCTCGACGGGCGCCTCCGGCGACGGCTCGAGCAGCGCCCGCGCCCGCGCGACCAGCGCTCCCTCGCCGCTCGCGATCCCCGCCTCGATCACGTCGAGGGCCACCACCGGGTCGAGCTCCCCCGCCGCCCACCGGGCGAGGCCCTGCCCGATCGCTTCCCGCGCGCGCGGATCGTCGATCGCCCCGAGCCGGCGCCAGGCGTGCTGACGCTCGCCCGGATCCCCTTCCGCCCCGACGGACTCGAGATAGCGCGCGAGCCCGGCTTCGGGATCGATGGCTTCGAGGAGCTCCCGCCCCGCCCGCCGGATCGCAGGAGACGAATCCACGAGCGCCGCCTCGGCCGCCCCGCGCGCCTCGAGACCGACCGCGCGCGACCGCAACGCCGTCAACGCCGCGACGCGCGCGCGCTCGTCGGCGTCCTTCGCGCTCGCCCGCGCGATCAGCTCGGCGTCGCCGAGCGGCGAGACGCCGTAGAGCCCGGCGACCTCGAGGGCCCGGGCTCCGAGGGACGACTCGACGAGCGCCCGCCCCTCGGCCTCGAGCACCGCGGCGACGACGGCGCGATCGATCGGCGGGAGGGGCCGGTGGAACCCCATCGTCAGGTCCCGGGTCGCGGGCTCCGCGTAGGCCGCGAGCTGCTCGAGGGCGAGCGCGCGCAGGCTCCCGAGCTGCCGCTCGTCGGCCGCATAACGTGCGAGGGCGGCCGCCCGGTCCCGGGTCCGGAGCCGGACGTTCGCGCCGATGACCCGGCGGTGGAGCGCTTGCCCGACCTGGCGATCCTCTTCCTTTGCGGGCTCGAGCCCGTCGGGCCGGTCCACGAGGGCGGCGAGCGCCGGCATCGCGCCTTCGATCGGTCCGTCGTAGATCGCCCGCGCGGCTTCGACGACGAGCAGCGGATCCGCGTCGGCGAGGAAGCCGGCCACCCGGGGATCCCCCGCGTGGCGCAGCACGAGCAGCATCGCGAGGCGGACGGAGCGGCTCTCGTCGCTGCGCCAGGCGTCGATCGAATCCGCCGCGCCGAGCCGGTAGAGCGCGTAGACCGCGGCGTGGCGGAGGAAGACGTCCCGATCGGCATTCTCCCTCAGGAGCGCGACGAGCGGCGCGATGCTCTCCCGGTCGGCGAGCTTGCCGACCGCCTCGGCGGCGAAGAATCGGACGCGCAGGGACGGATCCTCGAGCCGGGACCGGAGCCACGGCAGCCAATCGACGGCACGCGCGTTCCCCGCCGCCCGGGCGAGCTGTGCCCGCAGCTCGTCCGAGGCGGATTCGAGCCCCGAGCCGCCGGGCGCGAGGGCACGCATCCCCTCGTCGCCGATCTGTCCGAGGGCCCAGATCGCATGGAGCCGGGCGACGAGGTCCGCCTGCTCGTCGCGCGCGAGGGCCACGAGCGGCCCGATCGCGCGGCGCTGCGCGAGCTCGAACTGGGCCCGCAACCGCAGGCGCTGGTCCGGAAATGCGAGCCATCCGACGAGCTCGTCGAGCGACCGGGTCGACATCTTCGACAAGGCGGCCCGGGCGAGCTCGGCGACCCGCGGATCCGCCCGTGAGGCCGAATGTTCGAAGACGGCGAGGCCGCGGCTG
>JBIPOQ010000398.1:0-3968 GCA_044379055.1 Myxococcota bacterium | reverse complement strand
GGCCTGTCGATCCCGTCCCTCGACTTTCCGAAGGCGAGCGGCGAGAGCAGCGTGACCCTGATCCTCGAGGCGCGCTCCGAGACGCGCGGGGCAGAGCGCTTCGTGCTGCGGATGGCGCCGCCGAAGAGCCAGGTCTTCGATCGCCACGACCTCAAGATGCAGTTCGACATGATGCAGGTCATGACGAGCGAGAAGCTGCCGGCGCCGCCGCTCGTCGGCTACGAGCCCGATCCCTCCGTCCTCGGCAGCGATTTCTACGTCATGGGCTTCCGCGCCGGTCGGATTCCGTCCGACAACCCGCCCATGATGATCACGGGCTGGCTCAAGGACGAGGTCACGGCGGAGCAGCGCACGACGATGTGGACCTCGGCGGTCGACGTCCTCGCCCGCATCCACCAGATCGACCTCGCGAAGCACGATTTCTCGCGCCTGCCTCGCGCGGGCCGCGGCGAGCCGATCGTCGCTCAGGAGATCCGGACCTTCGACACGATGTTCAAGCCGGAGGTCCGCAAGGTCGCCGACGCGCGCATCCTCGAGGGCTGGGCGCATCTCCAGAAGACGGTGCCCCGGGACGGGGAGCCCGCTTTCTGCTGGGGCGACTCGCGGGTCGGCAACCTGATCTTCGACGCGGACGTCCCGATCGCGGTCCTCGACTGGGAGATGGCGAACGTCTCCGATCCGCGGACCGATCTCGCCTGGTTCATCTGGATCGATCGCTGCAACAGCGAGGGCCTCGGCGCGACGCGCCTGCCCGGCATTCCGTCGCCGGCGAGCCTCTACGCGCGCTGGAGCGAGCGGACCGGTCGGTCGATCGAGGGGATCGAGTGGTTCGAGCTCTTCGCGGTCGTGCGCTATGCGATCGTGCTCGAGCGGAAGTTCGAGTTCATGCGCGAGACCCATCCGGGGCTCGTCGTGCCGAACTTCCCGGCGGGCTTCATCCCCGATCTGATGAAGGCCGTGCGCGGCTAGCGGCGGCGCGTCCCTCCTCGGGCGACCGCGCGCGGGATTAGCCGCTCGGCGCTCAGCTCGGCGGGACGTAGATCTCGCAGGCGCCGTCGTGGGTCCCCGTGATCACGAGCAGTCGGCCCATCGCCATGTACTGCCCGATCATGAGGCCGAGCTCGACGATCTCGGCGTCGCTGAAATGCGCGCGGAGCTCCGCCATGAAGTCGGCGTCGACCGTCCGGAAATCCGTCGCCATCCGTTCCGCATAGCGAACGGCCAGGGCCTCCCGCGGCTCGAGCCGGCGCTCCGCCTCGGGTCGATGGATCTGGGCCACCGTCTCTTCGTCCAGTCCTTGACGCGCAGCCTGCGCGTACCGGGCGAACAGTCAGGTATTGCACTCGTTCATCGCCGCGATCTTGAGCCGTGCGAGCTCCTTGATGCGGGCGGGCGCGATGCCTTCGGTATGGGCGGGGCGAAAGAAGGCGAAGAAGCTCTCGAAGAGCTGCGGCGCGAGCTCCATGATGTTCATGTCCGAGGGACCTCCCTGCGCGACGCTAGCGAAGCGCAAGCCGTTGGGAACGGCCTGCCCTAGAGTCGTCGAGCCGCCCCGCGAACCGGGCGGGGCGAGGGGATCCGATGACGCTCGATGCTCGGGACGCAACCGCCGGCGGATCGCTCGCCGTGGCCCGACCCCTTTCTCCGTCGCGGACGCATCGATTTCTCGGCCCGCGCATGGTCGCGCTCGCCGCCCTCGCGAACTTCCTCACGAGCTGCGTCACGTTCGGCGCCTTCGGCAACTTCGTGGGACCGGTCTCCGACGCCTACTCGGTCCCGCGCTCGACCGTGGGTCTCGGGGCGGCCTTCACGGTGCTCGCGATGGGGGTCGCGGCGCCCTTCGTCGGACGCTGGCTCGATCGCGGGAGCGCACGCCCGATGATGGCGAGCGGTGCCTTCGTGGCCGGTCTCGGCCTGCTCCTGATCTCGCGAGCCGACGCGCTCTGGCAGGCGGCGATCGCGTACGTCGGCTTCGTCTGCCTGGGGTCCGCCTTCTTCGGCGCCGTTCCGTCGATGGCGTTGACGACGAACTGGTATGCGCGTCGGCGCGGCCTGGCCCTCGGCTTCGCCGTCGCCGGCGGCACGCTCGCGACCTACGCCGCTCCGGCGAGCGCCCAGGCGCTGATCGATGCGTACGGCTGGCGGACGGCGGTCGCGGCCTTCGGCGTCTGGACGCTGCTCGTCGCGGTGCCGCTCTTCGCCTTCTTCGTGGTCGGCCGCCCGGAGGAGATCGGGCAACGGCCCGACGGCGACGCGCTCGCCGAAGGCGAGGCGCCGCACGCGGCGGGGCAGGCGATCGACCTGCCGGGGATGCGCGAGACGGGCGAGCTCGCCCGGGATCCGCGCCTCTGGCTGCTCGCCCTCGGCTTCGGGCTCGTCATGACGTCGCCGATCGTGCTGATGGGGATCCTGATCGAGTTCGGGCGCGACCTCGGCTTCAGCGCCCAGGAGACGGCCGTCTTCTATGCGGCGATGATCCCGTTCTCGCTGCTCGGCAAGATCGTCGTCGGGGGGCTCGCGGACGTGGCGCCGCTGAAGCCGTCGATCGCGATGATCGTGCTCGTCAACGTGCTCGTCTGGGTGATCTTCTTTCTCGAACCGACCTATCCGGTCTTCCTCGCGACCGGCGCCCTCTACGGGATCGGCATCGGCGGCGCCGCGCCGGTCCACGGCGTCGCGGCGGCGCGCTGCTTCGGTCGGGCGAACTTCGGACGGGCCAACGGGATCGGCGCGATGGCGGCGATCCCGCTCCTGGCCGGCGCGTCGGCGCTCTCGCATCTGCTCGAGGGCTGGACCGGGAGCTATGCGACGGGCTTCCTCGTGCAGATGGGCCTGCTGCTGACGGGCGGCGCCCTGCTCGCGCTGGTGCGCTTTCCCTCTCAGGCCGAATCGGCCTGAGGCGCGGTCCGAGGGGCTCCGGCGCTCAAGGCTCGGGCTGGTACCAGATCGGCGAGCTCCAGGCGCGCTCCTGGATCGTCGGCGGGATCTCGCCCGAGCAGCAGGCCTCGTAGCCTTCCCCGATCGTCGACGGATCCTCGCAGCGTACGCCCGCTTCGTTGCAGGCCCACTGGGTCCAGCGACAGCTCGGGTTCTCGCGCAGGCGCGCGTAGTAGAAGGCGGGCTCCGCGGGATCGAAGTCCGGATCGGTCCAGACCTGGCAGAGCTGGGCGTGGCCCCGGCCCCGGGGCTCGCAGGTCGCGAGGTCGACGTCGGCCTCGCGATCGCCGCCGGCGACGGTGAGCACGGTCTCCCGCGCGACGCCGTTCTCGCTCCAGCCCTTCACGATCTCGATCCGCTCGAGGTCGCCGCCCTCCGGATGCGGGTCGCGCACGGCGCTCACGAGGAAGCGCGGCGCGTCGGCGCCCGCCGGTCGGGCCGGCAGGTCGCCGCCCATCGGCACACCTTCCGCATAGCCCGTCTTCGCGACCTCGCCGCCGGCGCACGCGTCGTCCGCATAGCGCCAGCCGCCGAAGAAGCGCAGCTCGGGCCGGGTTCCGCTCGTGGCGTAGGCCTCCTTGCGGCGCATCGCCTCGAAGAGCGCGTCGCGGCTGTTCTCCTCGGCCCAGAGCACGGCGAGGCCGCCGGGATTGAGGGCCGCGACGTCCGGCAGCCCGGGCTCGAGGGCCAGGCTGCCGGGCTTGCCGGCGCCGCCGTGGCCGCCGAAGCCGCGCTCGGCGACGAGGCCCGGGGTACCGAGATGGGTATCGGTGCTGCCGATCAGGCCGAAACGGAAGGGGTTCTCGCCGAGGCTCGACTCGAGGACGAGGCCGCGCTTCAGGGCGGTGCGGACGAAGTCGATCTCGTTCGGCTTCTCCCCCGCCATCGGATTCTGGTGGTCCGTTGCCTTCTCGAAGCCGCAGCCCTCGTCGGTCACGCCGGGCGTCAGGGCACACTCGGACTCGCCCTTGTGCTGCATGACCTCGACGAGGCGGTCGTAGCGGGCGCGGATTCCGGCTTCTTCCTGGGTG
>JBIPOQ010000397.1:0-3972 GCA_044379055.1 Myxococcota bacterium | reverse complement strand
GCGTCGCGACGACGACCTCGGCGGTCAACATGCCCTCGGCCTGGTCGGCGAGCTCCGCGTAGGCGGCGGCGATCGCGTCGAACTGGATCAACCGGCGCTGGTCGACGAGATAGCCGAGGAAATTCTGAACGAGCGGGCTCACGTTCTCGCGGGCCGCGAGGGCGCGCAGCGCCGCCTTGCGCTCCGCGGCGGGATGCATCGGCGTCAGCAGGGCGGTCGAGACCTCTCGGCTCCCCGTGAACAGGGCCGTGAGACGATCGAGCTCGCTGCGCACCTCACGGTGGCGATGTTCGTCCTGGGCGAGGCCGAAGAGGGCCTTCGCATACCGTTGTGCCGCACCGCCGGCCATCATCGGGTCATCCCTCCCGCCGAGCCCGGCTGCACGCGCGTGATGAACTCGTCGACCAGCCGATCCCGGTCGGAGTCGCTGACACCCGCCTCGAGCTTGCGCGCCGCGAGCTCGAGCGCGAGGTCCGCGGCCTCGTCGCGGAGCTTCGCCTGGGCGCGGCGCACTTCCTGGTCCACCGCGGTCTGTGCGTCGCGGCGGATGCGATCCGCCGTCGCGCGGGCCTCGGCGAGGATGCGCATGGCCTCTTCCTCGGCGCGGCGGCCGGCGCTCTCCCGAATCGACTCGAGCTCGGCGGACAGGTCGACGAGGCGGCGCTGGAGCTCGGAGTTGCGGTGCTCGGCCTGCGAGAGCAGATCGGCGGCCTGGGAGATCTGGGCCTGGATGCCCTGCCGACGCGAGGCGAAGTAGTCGCTGATCGGCTTGCGTCCGAAGTAGACGAGCAGGACGACGATCACGACCAGGTTGAACGCCTGCCAGAGCGTCTCGCGGACGATCTCGGCCTGGGACTTCTCGGCGCCGCCCGCGGCCTGCGCGAGCCCCGCGGCGAATACGCCGGCGACGACGCAGGCGATCAGGGTTCGAGCGCTGCGCTTGATGCCGATCATGACAACGCCCGTCCGAGCACCTGCTCTGCAGCCGCACGCGCCAGATCGTCCGCGCTCGCGCGCAGCCCGGCTCGGGCCGATTCGAGGGATTGCGCGAGATCGGCGCGCGCCCGTTCGAGCTGTCGCTCCGCTTCCAGCTTGGCCTGGGAGGTCAGGGCGGCCTGCTCTTCGCGCGCCCGACCGAGCTCCACCTGACGCGCCGCTTCCGCTACGCCGCGCGTCTCGCGGACCGCCGACTCGTATCGCTCGAGGATCGAGTCCGCCTCGCGCTGCAGATGCTCGGAGCGCTGTCGAGCGCCCTGGATGCGCTCGGCGCGGGAATCGAGGGCGCGGAAGATCGGCTGGAAGATCAGCGCGTTCAGCGGCAGGACGAGCAGCGCGAAGGCGACGAGCATGACCCAGAGCGCGCCGAGACCGGACTCGTCCGGGATCAGCCCGAGCTGGAGAAGGCCGAAGAAGGCGTAGTCGGGGATGAGATTCAGCGTCTCCGACGCGTGTGCGGAGCGCGCCGACGCCGTGAGGAGCAGGGCGATGAGGGCCGGCGTCGCGAACCGCGAGGCCTGACCGGCGCCCGGGCGGACATCTCCGCCGACCGCCGCGGCAAACAACGCCGTCGACTTCGAGCAGACTCGCATCCCGCTTCCTCGTCGCATGTCGTCCTGGATTTCCCGGCTTCGCCGTTCGTCGGTCGGTGCGCCGCTCGTCCGGGCGCGCGCTTTGCCGTTCAGCCTGCGATTCAACGTGCCGTTCAACGTGCCGTTCAACAAAGAGCCGCTCCGCGGGTCTGCTTCTCCCGCCGTGACTTCATTCGAGCCCGCTCCGGCGCACGCCCGACGTGTCGGGCGCGGGGACGACGTCGGCGCAGAGGTCGTGCCTCCGCGCGAGCCGACACTTTCCCGGCTCACCGACTCGATCTCCGCATGCGTTCCGAACGTCGCCGACCCGGAATCCGGGGGCTCGGGGCGCCGCTGGCGTCAGCGGGTGGGTACCACGAATCGACCCACATTCCACCCGGTGGAGCTCGGGGTGCAACGTTTTGTTGTCTGATCGCGCCGGGGGCGACGCCGGACCTAGCTCCCCGGGCCATCCTCGACATCCCCGGCGCCAGATTGCCCATCGCGATCGGCCGCTGTGCCGCCGACGAGGGCACGCCCGTTCCAGACCGCGTCCTCGTCCAGGGACACGATCGGGGCCTGCAGATCGCCATCGAGTCTTGCGCCGGGTCCGAAACGCGCCCGTGTTCGCACCGAGACGGGGCCGAGGATCTCCCCGTCGCTCTCGAGCGCGTCGCATTCGACGCGTCCCTCGACCCGCGCCTCGCTGCCGATTCGGAGGTCCCCGACCCCGCGAAGGCTCCCCCGAACGTGGCCCTCGATCCGCGTCGGCCCGACGATCGCGACCTGACCCTCGAAGGAGCCGCCGCGAGGGACGAGCGCCCCATCCCAGCTCGAGACCCGGCCGCCGCTCGAGACCCCGCCCGAGTCGGGATCTGCATCGCTCGCGACGAAGTCCCGCTCGCTCGCTTCTGCTTCGCTCATTTCCCGCTCTCCGTCCTGCGACCGCCCCGGCGACCCGCTCAAGAATGACCGAGCAGGAGACTGCCGATCCGCTCGAGATCCTCGAGGTTGAAATAGCGGATCTCGAGCTTGCCTCCGCCGTCGGCGGCGGGATGAAGGGCGACCCGGGTCTGGAGTCGGCGCTCGAGACGCTCGAGGTAGGCGCGGGTATCCGGGTCGAGGGCCGGCGCCGGTTTCGGCGAGACCGCCGCCGACGCGGTGCGAGCCTCGCCCTTGTTCGGGTCCTTTTCGCCACGAACAAGTTCTCGGGCGGCTTCTTCCGTCGCTCGAACCGAGAGCGATTGGCTCACGATCCGTGCTCGGAGCTGCTCGCGCATCTCGGCCTCCGGGATTTGGAGGAGCGCCTTCGCGTGGCCCATCGAGAGCCGGCCCGCTTCGACGTCGGTCTGGATGGTTCGGCTGAGGTCGAGGAGCCGGATGTGGTTCGCGATCGACGAGCGGTCCATCGAGACCTTCCGCCCGATCTGCTCCTGGGTATGGCCCGCGCGAGACAGAGCCTGGTAGGCGAGGGCGAGCTCGATCGGATTCAGATCCTGTCGCTGCACGTTCTCCACGATCGCGAGCTCGAGCCGATCGGCCGGATCGACGTCGAGCACGACGGCGGGCACGCTTCGTCGCCCTGCGAGCTGGCTCGCTCGAAAGCGCCGCTCGCCCATCACCAGCTCGTAGCGCGCGCCTGCTTGTCGAACGACGACGGGCTGCAACACACCATGCTGTCGGATCGAGTCCGCGAGCTGCTGCAGCGCAGCGGCCTCGAACTCACGACGCGGCTGATCCGGATTCGGATCGATGCGTGCGACCTCGATCTCGAAGACGCCTCCCGGCGACGGAGCAGAAGGCGGCGTCGCCGGCCCCGGCAGGGAAGACGAGAGATTCGCGGTCGACGGCAACGGGGCCACCGACGGGCTCCCGGTCGGGGCGCTCACGCCGGGCTTGGAGATCAGGGCACCGAGCCCGCGGCCCAGAGCGTTACGGCGTTGACTCATCTTGCTCTCCTGTCGAGGTCCGCTCGACGCGCGGGTTCGGAAGGACGGGCGGCTTGCGAGGCGGCCCGACGAGGGCGAGCTGGGCGAGGAGCTCCTCCGCCAGCTTGGTATAGGCGACGGCGCCCTTCGAATGGATGTCATAGAGGAGGATGGGCTGACCATGGCTCGGCGCTTCGGAGAGCCGGATATTGCGCGGAATCCGGGTCCGATAGACGCGGTCCCCGAAATGGCCGCGGACCTCGGCTTCGACCTGGCGGGAGAGGTTCGCACGGGGGTCGACCATGGTCAGGACGATTCCCTGGATGCGGAGCCGAGGATTGAGCTGCGCCTGCACGAGATCCACGGTCGCCACGAGATTCGCCAGGCCCTCGAGCGCGTAGTACTCGCCCTGGAGAGGAATGAGCACGGCGTCCGCCGCCGTCAGCGCATTCAGGGTCAACAGACCCAGAGAAGGC
>JBIPOQ010000396.1:0-3975 GCA_044379055.1 Myxococcota bacterium | reverse complement strand
GCGAGGAGGAAGGTGCCGTTGAAGATCAGGGCGCCGGCCGCGTCGAACGCGAGGAACCGCCCGATACCCATGCCTCCCGCTCCGGCAAGCGGCGGCGCCACCGTCTGGAGCCCGGGCAGGAACTTCGCGAACAACAAGGTCCCGGGCCCGCGGCGCTCGAAGCTCTCCCGCGTGGTGCGGACACAGGAGTCCGGCTCGAGCGAGATCCGGCACAGCAAGCCGAGCACCGCGTGCCCGCGGCGCCGGCCGATCTCGAACCAGAGCAGATCCGCCGGGAGCGACGCGAGGGTGGCCGCCGCCAGGATTCCTGCCCCCGAGAGCTCTCCGCTCGCGATCAGGCTCCCGGCGAGCAGCAGCGTCGGAATCGACGGGATCGGAATGCCGAGCTGATCGATCGCCACCGCGGCAGCGACGATCCAGGGGCCATGACTGACGAGGAGGATTTGGAAGTCGGGCATCTCGGCTCGATCCGGGGGTTCGATCCGGGCGCGCCACAACATACCGGCCGCCCGGGCCGATCGCCCGGAACGTCTCAGCCGGTCGCGCCCTGCGGCGCGCTCGCGGCGGCGATCGCGCTCCTCGCCCGGTCGATGCAGGTCGTGACGTCGTCGAGGAGTCCGTCCGAACCGAACTCGAGCTCGAGGGAGAGCGCCCGATCCGGTCCGAAGCCGACCGACCGCAGCGCCTCACAGAAGCGGACCAGATCGAGCTTCCCGTCGCCCAGGAGACGGCCCGAGGCGAAGAAGCCCGCCCCTTCGAAATCCTTGAGATGCACACCGAGCACCCGGGGTCCGAGCCGCTGGACGGCCTCGACCGGATCCTCGCCCGAGCGGATGAAATGCCCCGTGTCGACGCAGGCGCCGAAATTCGCCGCGCGCCCGGCGAGCGTGGCCTCGAGGTCGGCGATCTTGTCGTAGCGGGTCCACGGACCGTGGTTGTGGATCCCGAGCCGGACCGCCGGATGCTCGCGACAGAGCCGATCGAGCGCGTCGAGGACTCCGTCGTCCGGGGAGATGGTCAGCAGCGGGATTCCTGCCCGCTCTGCGAAGGCAAAGAGCCGCTCGGCGTCCGCCACGTCCGAGATCGAATGCACCCCCGAGGCCGAGATCCGGATGCCTCGCGAATGAATCGCCTGCACGACGCGGTCGATCGCCGTCGCATCGTCCGTCACCGGCAGGTGGGATCCGAGGCGGTAGAAGAGGATCTCGAGCTCGGGAATCAGCTCGACCTGGCGAATGCCGAGGGAGACCAGCACGTCGAGCATCGGCTCGAGCGCGTACTGTCGCAGCGTGAAGCTCTGGATGCCGAGGGCGAGCTCGGCCTCCGGCGCGGACAGCGACGAGCCGAGCGCGCGGGCCGCAGGCCCTCCGATCGCGACCGACGCGCCGAGCGACAGCGCCTGGACGACGAAAGCCCGGCGTGTCCAGATTCGGGACACGCCGGGCTCTCGCTCCTCGATCGAAGCGCCCGCGATGGGGACTTCACCCATCGTCGCCATCGTCACCATCATCATCGTCGTCGTCGTCGTCGTCTCCGTCGTCCCCGATTTCGCCCTCGCCCTGGATCTCGACCTCGTCGGCCTCGCTGAGCACCGACAGGTTCGAAGCCGACTGATCCTTGGCACGCACGATGTCGTCCAGGGCCACGTCCCCGGGCGTTCGGAAGAACTCCTCCTCGGTCCGCGTCTGATCGAGTTCGTCGCGATAGACCGTGCCCGCACCGAGCGGGATCGGCTGACCGAGAATCGAGAGCGACGGAGCGATCGGGTCGAGCGCGGTGACCGGACCTTCGAGTCGGACGTCGTCGTCCCCGGCGTCGGCGTCTTCGCGGTCGATCGAAAGCGCGCGGGCCGTGCTCGTCCCGGTCGAGATCGCCTCGATCTCGACGAACTGGCCGACGGCCAGCTCGGCGAAGGTGAGCGTGTCGTCGTCGAGATCGCTGTCGTCCTCGAGCCGCGTATCGCCGTCGGCGACGATCGTCACGCCGAGCACGACGAGGGTCCGAGCTACCGGGTCGATGCTCGAGATCGCGGCATCGATCCGCACGTCGCGACGGCTCTCGTCCTCGTCCTCCGACTCGACCTCCTCCGCGAGGAGGACGCCATCTTCGAGTCGGCCCTCGCATTCGACGAGGTCGCCGGGCATCGGCACGAAGCCCGGCGGATCGAAGGTCGCACCGGAGTCGTCGACCGGGATGCCGTTCACGCAGTAGTCCGGCGATTCGGCGCAGAGGGCGACGATGCCTTCGAGCTTCACGTCGTCGCTGTCGTCGGAGCCGAGCCCGGAGGACTCCAGCTCGATCCGCGTCGCGTCGACCTCGTCGCCGCTGACGCGGAGATCTCCGAAGGGCGTCACGGCGGTGTAGCGGATCGTGATCGTGCCCAGATCGAACAGACCCGTGTTGTCCGGGTTCTTCACGAGATTCGCCACCTGCCCGCGAAGCTCGACCTCGTCGATCGTCGGGAACACGCCCTTGCGCTCGATGCGCGTCGCCTGGACGGCCCCCGCCGCATCGACGAATCCGCTGACCTCGACCACGTCGTCGGCGACGAGCCCTGCGAAGCTCGCACCGTCGTCGAACGACGTCCGACCGACACGCATCACGATCGTCGTCCCGAGGATGCTGAAGGTCTTCTCGACGCCGGGAATCGTCTCGACCGGCGTGGCCTCGATCGGACCCTCGATCGAGTCGTCGAAGACGACGCGCCGGGCATCGCCGGAGAATCCGTCGTCCGAGCGATCACCTTCGACCCGAACGACCATGCCCACGCGCAGCGCGGCATCGGTCGCGGTCACCCCATCGATCTCGATCGTCGCCCCGTCGAGATCCCATTCGACGCCGTTGACGAAGATGCTGCCGAACGAGCTGATCGAGCCCTGGCTGATGCCCGTCCCGCTCATCCCTCCGCTGTCGGAGGCCGCACAGGAGAGGCCGATGGCGGCGAGCAAGACGACCGCGATGGCCAGGACGTGCATCGTGGACGGCGAGCCGAGCCCCGTCGTCCGTGCCCGACCGCCCGCGTGACGCCTCATGGTCGCCCGACCCGCATCATCGCTCCGGACTCGTTCATTCGTCGTCATCGTGCTCTTCCTCGAAATAGTAGATTCCGATCATCGCGCGTCGGCGCGGCGCATCGCTGGTCACGGCCCCGAGATCCCGATCGTGGCGGGCCATGTCGTCATTGAGGGTCTCGAGCAGCGCCTGCCCCCGCTCGGCCAGCAGGGCGCGCAGCACCGGCAGGTAGTCGGCCGGGAGATTGTCGTAAGCGACCTTGCGCTGGAAGTAGGGAACCGCGACATCGCTTCCGAGATTGTGCTCGATCGCCGCGATCAGGTCCGCCGCGTCGGTCCCGAGGATGTCGAGCTTCGCGGCCTCGTCGCCCGCCGGGATGTAGGCGCGCTCGACGAGGTGGATCCGACCATCCTCGCGACGGGCCACGGCGCCGACGCGCATGAGCTCGTCCAGCACGGCCCGGGGCGGGACGTCGGCCCCGTGCAGGGCGACCAGGCGGGTGAAGCTCGGTTCGTCCCCGCCTCCGGAATCGAAGGGCAGCTCGAGCGGGGCCCCCTGTGCGTCCTGGAACGCAGGGTCCACGGCCCAGGCCGACACCACGCGCGCGGCGCGATTCACGCGACGCCGCGCCTGCGACTCGCTGACCGCGGGCTCCTCCTGCATCAGGCGGCTGGCTTCCTTGCGCGTCAGACCCGTCAGCACCGCGACGCGGGAGATCGTCAGCTTGCGCCCCGGCACCGCGAAGTCTTCTTCCGCCGCCTCGACGTAGGCGCGCTTCACGAGCTCGGCGAACTGGCCGAAGGCCATGCCCCGCTTCAGGACGAGACGAACCAGCGGTCGCATCAGGGCGACCACGGCTCGTTCGAGCGCCTGCGAGCTGGAATTCGACACGTCCGTCTTCACCTTCCGACGGGCCCGAGAGCGCGATGCACCTCGTTCAGGACTTTTCCCGAACGGAAGCGA
>JBIPOQ010000033.1:0-14086 GCA_044379055.1 Myxococcota bacterium | reverse complement strand
TCGAGATGCTCGGCCTTCTGGGCATTCGTGCCGTGGACGATGATCGCGGGGCCGACCCAGGTCAGGCCCATGAAGTCGAGGCCGAGAGCCGGCGCGCGGCGGGCCGACATCTCCTCCTTCAGGATGAACTGCTGGATCAGGTCGCCGCCGCCTCCGCCCCACTCCCGGGGCCAGTTGAAGCCGATCCAGCGCTTTGCCCGGACCTTCTCGTTCCAGGCGCGCAGGAACTCCGGATCGTCTTCCGGCACGGGATCGGGCAGATGGGCGTCGAGGAAGGCGCGGATCTCCTCGCGAAAGGCCTGCTCCTCGGTCGTGAAGTTGAAGTCCATCAGTTCGTCCCCATCGAGAGACCCGCGAGGCGGTCCCGGTGATAGTCGCCGTCGCCGAACGTCGGCCGCACCCACTTCGAGCGCTTGAGATAGAGCTGGATGTCGTACTCGATCGTGTAGCCGACGGCGCCGTGGAGCTGGACGCAGTCGACGCCGATCCGGGTGAACGCATCGCCGAGATAGGCCTTGGCGAGGGAGGCGTAGCGCGGGAGCACTTCTCGGCGCTCGTCGATCGACCAGGCCGCGTAATAGAGGAGGGACTTGACCGACTCCGTATCGACCCAGATGTCGGCGAGGCGATGCTTCACGCCCTGGAAGCGGCCGATCGGCGATCCGAACTGCACGCGATCCTTGGCATACTGGACCGTGAGCGCGAGAGCCCCTTCCGCCGCGCCGAGCCCCTCGGCCGTGACCGCGACCCGTCCGCCGTCGAGGACGAGCTCGAGCGTCGCCGCGGGATCCGCGGCGGCGAGCCGATCCTCGGGTCCGATCCGCACGCCGTCGAGGACGAGCGTGCCGCTTCGCTTCGTCTCGTCGAGGCCCGGGACGAGCTCGATCCGGACGCCCGGCGAATCCCGCCGCACGAGCCCCAGCCGCAGGGCCGACCCGGCGCGATAGGCGACGACGAACACGTCCGCGAGGCCGGCATCCGCGACGAAGCATTTCTCGCCCCGGACGACGTCGACGTCCCCCGACGACTCCGCCGCGAGGCGAACCCCGTCCGACCCCTGGAGATCGCTCGCTTCGAGGACGGCGAGCGTGCCGATCGTCTGGCCGTCGGCGAAGCGCGGCAGCCAGCGGCTCCGCTGCGCCGGACTGCCGGCCTCACGGATCGCCCAGGCCGCGAGGGCCGTCGAGATCAGCGGCGACGGCATCAGCGTCCGCCCGGTCTCCTCGAGCAGCACGACGAAGTCGACCCAGCCGAGACCGGCGCCGCCGTACTCCTCCGGGATCAGGAGCCCGAGAAAGCCCTGCTCGGCGAGCGCGCGCCAGAGCTCGGGCGAATGGGCGTTCGGCGTCTTCATCAGCCGCCGGACCTCGGCCATCGGGCACTGGCCGTCGACGAGCTTTCGCACGGCGTCCCTCAGGAAGCCCTGCTCCTCGGTGAATCCAAAATTCATGTCCGCTCCGACCGGCGCGTGGGGTGGGGGTCTGGCCGCCGCGCAATCTTCGGTCGTCCGACCGCGCGCGGCAAACCCCCGGAGCCGATTCGCAAGGATCACCCAAGGGGCGGAAAATTGACCAACCGGTCAAGAATTTCCGCGTCGGATTCCAATTCGATGGATATATGATGGCCTCGACCTGGGAAGGTGGCGAGAGAGGTGCGTCCCGCGTGGGCGTGTCTCTGTCGCCGTGAGGATATCGGTGCGCGCGGCTCGAAAGAGCCCTTCCAGCGTGACGATTCGAAGAGCCGGGGTGTCGGGAAGCACCTCGGAGTTCTCTCTTCGACGCGGGCGAAGCCCGCGGAGTCGCGACCGGAGCGTTTCCCTCTACCAGGTCCGAACGGATTGCATGTTCGCGTGGCCACAGAGCGTGGCGGCGGACGGGCATGCTCTCGTCGGCTCGCCGGAGCCGTCGAGCTGATCGGCGTGGCGGCAGATGCCGTGACGGCTGTGTAGAGGTAGAAGCACATGATTCGCAGCAGCATGATGAGGGGCGTGGCGTTCGTCGCGGGCAGCGCCCTCCTGGCGCTCGCGCCGCTTTCCGCGAGCGCCCTGGGCATCTCGATCGTCAACGTTTCGAGCAGCGGCGGCAGCGTCGGGCAGCTGAACAACGGCGACGTCCTGACCTTCGACCTCGTGCTCGAGAACGCCAGCCAGCAGGACGTCTTCGGCCTGAGCCTCGGCGTCTTCGGCTACGACCGCGGCAACGACGGCAACATCGGCAACGACCACCTGCGCTTCGTCGCGGGCGGAGCCGTCGCGTCGTCGGCCTTCAACACGACGCTGCTGCCCGGCCCGGTCGCCCTCGGCGGCATCGCGAACACGCGCACGGCGCCGACCCAGGTCGGTGCGGGCGCACCCTTCAACAATCCGCGCCGCGTCCAGCTCTTCGACGGCGTGGCCCTGACGGCCTCGAACGGCAACGGCAGCCTCGACGTCGGCATCGGGGGCGGCACGGTCGGAGGCGGCGACGCCCACTTCCGCGTGTCGTTCCAGGCGGTGGCCGGGCTGACCGGGCTCATCGGCAACGACGTGACCCTGACCTTCGGCGTCGGCCAGTTCGGCAACGCGGCGATCGGAACGGGCGGGGTCGAGCTCGCGTTCGACAACGCCTCGTACGTCGTGAACGTGGTCCCGGAGCCGGGAACGGCGCTCCTCATGGGGCTCGGACTCGCCGGCCTCGCGGCGAGGGGTCGGCGCTAGCCGCCCGTTCCCGCTCCCGGACCCTCTTGCCGCGATCCTCGGACCGCGGCGCGCACCGAACGGCCATCCCCTCGCACGGGGATGGCCGTTTTCGTTCGGGGGGCGGAAGCGAGTAGAATCGCATCGATCCACCCGGGGCCGTGCCCCGGGAGCGCGATCGGAGGCAGGAAGGATCGATGGGCGAGCTCTCGCCGCAGACATTCGTCGGGCTGGCCCTCCTGGCTGGACTCGGCGCCGTCGCGCTGGCCCTGCTCGTCGCGATCTTCTGGATCTCGCGACTCTCGCGCAAGGAGAAGAAGCTCCTCCTCAAGCGCCGCCTGCGCCATGCCTGGCGCTGGCTCGAGGAGCACGGCCTCGTCGAGAAGAATCCCGCCCTGATCCGCGACTACGCTCGCCACTACCCGGCGCTCGCGATCCTCGAGCGGAACTTCGCGGTCATCCAGAAGGAATGCCTCGAGCTGATGGCCCGGTCCGAGAAGATTCCCCACATCCGCCAGGCGGGCGGCCGCTACACGACGCGGGGCATCCACGAGATCGAGTGGAAGACCTTCATGCTGAAGTCCGGTCGATTCCTCGAGGCGAATTGCCGGCACGCGCCCGAGACGACCCGACTGCTGCGTCAGATCCCCGACGTGTCGATGGCGTTCTTCTCGATCCTCGGCCCCGGACAGCACATCCGGGCCCATTGGGGCTACTACAAGGGCTTCTGGCGCTACCACCTCGGGCTGGTCGTGCCGAACGACAATCGCGACCAGACCTGCTGGCTGCGCGTCAACGACGATCGCCGCGCCTACGACAAGCGGATCCGGAGCGTGATCGAGAAGACGGAGAAGTACTACTGGCACGAGGGCGAGGGCATCGTCTTCGACGACACCTATCTCCACGACGCATCGAACGAGTCGGCCGCGCCCCGCGCCGTCCTCTTCCTCGACCTGATCCGGCCCCTGCCCTGGTATCTCGACGTCCCGAACCGGATCTTCATCCGCCTGGCGCAGCTCGATCCGACCGTGCGCGAGATCCGCCGCGATGCCGTGATGCGCGACTGAAGCGCCGCGTCGTCCCGCGCGGCCGCGAACGCCGCGACCGGGGCGAGCTCTTCACGCGCTCAGGGCCCGTCCTTCGCCACCGGATATCCGGCCGCGACCCAGCCGTCCATGTCGCCCGTCAGATGGTGCAGGTTCGTGAACCCGGCCTGGGACAACGCCTCCGCCGCGAGTCCCGCGCGTCGACCCGACTTGCAATAGAGCACGACCGGCGCGCTGGCGTACTTCTGGATCTGGGAGACCCGCTCGGCGAGGCGATCGTGGGGGATGTTGAGCGCGTTCTTGATGTGACCCGCGGCGTACTCTTCGGGCGAGCGGACGTCGAGGATCAGGAAGCTGCCCGGCGGCTGGCGGATGAACTCCTCGAGCGCGATCTCCTGGGCGACCGGCGCGCCGCCGTTCTGCTGGGCCTCACAGCCGAGCCAGGCGAGCGGGATGAACGTGAACAGGATCGCGAAGAGCGGCAGGATCCGCATGGAGACTCCTCTCGGGCCAGGCCCGTTTCGTGTAAACCTTGCAGGCCGACACGGGACGACGCAAGCCTCCCGACCTCCGGCGAAAGGATGGGACCATGGGACGACTCGACGACAAGGTGGCGATCGTGACGGGCGCGGCTCAGGGAACGGGGGCGGCGATCGCGCGGCTGTTCGTCGGGGAAGGGGCTCGCGTCGTGCTCGCGGACGTGAAGGACGAGGCCGGCGGCGCGCTCGCCCGGTCCCTCGGCCCGGCGGCCCGCTTCGTCCATCTCGACGTGACGCGCACCGAGGATTGGCAGGCCGGCGTCGCGCGGACGGTCGAGGCCTTCGGCGGCGTCGACGTGCTCGTCAACAACGCGGCGATCCTGCTGCTGGCGCCGCTCACGCAGATCCGGCGCGAGGACTTCCTGCGCATCGTCGAGGTCAACCAGCTCGGCCCCTTCCTCGGCATCCAGGCCGTCTTCGAGACGATGAAGAGCCGCGGCGGCGGCTCGATCGTCAACATCGCCTCGACCGACGGGATCAAGGGGATGAACGGCGTCAGCGCCTACGCCTCGAGCAAATGGGGCGTCCGCGGCCTCACGAAATCCGCGGCGATGGAGCTCGGCCGCCACGCCATCCGCGTCAACGCGATCTGCCCCGAGGCCGGCAACCCGAACATGAGCGCGCCCTTCATGCCGGGCAACCCGGATCTCTCGGAGGTGCCGCACAAGATGATGCAGGCGATCCTGAAGTCGCCCGCCCACGTCGGCCCGGAGAGCCGGGTCCTCGACGTGGCGCGCATGGCGCTCTTCCTCGCCTCCGACGAGAGCCTCTCCTGCACCGCCGCCGACTTCGTCGTCGACGCGGGCCTGACGGCCGGCCAGTTCCAGAAGCTGGCGCCCAGCGCCTGAGCCCCCAGGTCCCGAGCCTCGACCGACCGGCCGACCGAAGCCCGAGCGCCTAACGCACGAGCGCCTCGGGGTTGCGCGCGGCGAGGGCGCGCTTGACGCCCTCCTTCCAGGTTACCTTGCAGGGCCCTGCGAGCTGCTTGCGCAGCGTCCCGTCGAGCACCTTCATGCCCCAGGTCGCGTCCGGGGCGACGTCGACCTTCATCGAGAGCCCCGTCAGGCTCTCGACGTAGCGCATCATCTCCTCGACCGAGACCGGCTCGTCGCCGCCGAGATTCACGATCGGCGCGGGCACCGCCGCCTTCAGGATCAGGCGCTCGGCCTGCTCGGCGATGTCGTCCTCGTGGATCGGCGAGCAGTAGCTCTCGCCCGAGGCCGCTCGGGTGTACGGCATGCCGTGCTTCATCATCATGTAGAGCGCCATCGGGACGCCGCCGTGGCCCCGCGCGCCGTAGGCGACGTCGAGGCGCGCGATGATCGTCGGCAGGTTGAGCACGCGGGCCTGGAAGCGGACCACCGCCTCGGTCGCGAGCTTGCTCATCGCATAATGCGGACCGTAGGCCGAGAAGCCGCCCAGCATGTCGGTCTCCTGGACCGGCTCGGGCGAGCTCGCCGGAACGCGGTAGACGCTCGACGACGACATGTGGAAGAAGGCGCGCACGCCCCGGTAGCGCTGCATCAGGAAGCCCGTGCCCTCGGCGTTCTGGGACATGCCGATCTCGGGGGTCTTCGGGGCCGTGTTGCAGCCGCAGTGGAAGACGTAGTCGACGTCGGGCAGGCCCGAGAGATCGGCATCGCCCATCGAGAAGTAGGCGGTCTTGACGCCCTTCTTCTCGAGCTCGGCCTTGGCCTTCGCGTCGGTGAAGCGCGCGGCGGCCCAGACCTCGTTGCGCTCCGCCAGCTTCTCCGTCATCAAGCCCGCGACCTGGCCCGTCGCGCCGGTCACGAGAATCCGCTTGCCCTCGATTCGATCCATGGCTTCCTCCTCTTCGGCGGCCAACGCTGGCCCATCACGGCGCGCCATGCAATCGTCGCCCGATGACCGCTGCGAACGACGCCGAAGCCGGCTCCGCGACCGCGCTCCCCCTCGCGGACCTGCGGGTCCTCGACCTG
This sequence comes from Myxococcota bacterium, assembly GCA_044379055.1. Lineage (GTDB taxonomy): Bacteria > Myxococcota_A > UBA9160 > UBA9160 > UBA4427 > UBA4427. The sequence continues at coordinate 7,869 of JBIPOQ010000033.1, read as the reverse complement.
ACGATCGCCCGCGCCGGACCGACGGCGGTCCGACAGCTCGCGGACTGGGGGGCGGACGTCGTTCGCATCGAGCCGCGGACGCCGGAGGCGGCGGTCGAGGACCCCCTCTCCCCCGACGCCCTCAACCTGCACCGCAACAAGCGCAGCCTGACCCTCGACCTCAAGCGCGCGGAGGGCATCGCGGTCCTGCACCGCCTCGTCGCCCGCGCCGACGTCCTCGTCGAGAACCTGCGCCCCCCGGTCAAGGCGCGCCTCGGCTTCGACTGGCCGACCCTCTCGCGCCTCAATCCGCGCCTCGTCCTCGGCTCGATCTCGGGCTTCGGCCAGGACGGTCCCTACGCCGAACGCGGCGGTGTCGACCAGATCGTGCAGGGCCTCTCGGGGCTGATGAGCGTGACGGGCCTCCCCGGTCAGGGCCCCGTCCGCACCGGCGTCGCGATCTCCGACGTGACCGCCGGCCTCCAGCTCGCCGTCGGCCTCCTCGTCGCCCTGCACGAACGCGCACGCACCGGCCGCGGCCGCCACGTCCACACCTCGCTCCTCGAGTCGATGCTCGGCATGCTCGATTTTCAGGCCGCCCGCTTCACCGTCGCCGGAGAGATCCCGGGCCAGGAAGGCAACCACCATCCGACGATGCGTCCGATGGGCCTCTACCCGACCCGCGACGCACCGATCAACGTCGCGGCGCCCTGGGGCCGCCTCTGGACGTCTTTCTGCGAGGCGATCGACCGCGACGATCTCCCGCGCGATCCCCGTTATGCGACGCCGGCGGATCGCGCGCGCAACCGCGAGGCGCTCGACCGGGAGATCGCCGGGGTGCTGCGCGCGCGCGCGTCCCGGGACTGGCTCGAGCGGCTCCACCGGGCCGGCGTACCGTGCGGTCCGGTGAACGACGTCGGAGAGGCGTTCGCGGATCCGCAGGTCCGCCATCTCGAGATGACGACCGCCGTCGTCCATCCGGTCGCCGGCGAGATCCGGATCCTGCGCAACGCGACGCAGATCGAAGGCCATCCCGCGACCGTTCGCGCGCCGGCACCGACGGCCGGCCAGCATTCCCGCGAGATCCTGCGCGAGAACGGCTTCGAAGAGACCGAGATCGACGACCTCGTCCGGACCGGCGTCGTCTGAAGGCCGTCGTCCGGGCGCGGCGGCGCCGCCTGGCTCTGATAACGTCGGCCGACCATGGAGAACCCTCCGCCGATGCAGGCGCCCGCCTCTTCACGCACTTCTTCCCTCACGTCCTCCCCCGCCTATGCGCTCGGCCTCCTGCTCGTCATCTACGTGGTCAATCACATCGACCGCCAGGTGATGAACATCCTGGTCGAGCCCGTGAAGGCGGATCTCGGCCTCGACGACGGACAGATCGGCTGGCTGATCGGCGGCTCGTTCGCCCTCTTCTATACGTTCGCGGGCCTCCCGATCGCCCGCCTCGCCGATCGCAGCAACCGGCGCAACATCATCGCGCTCTCGCTGCTCGCCTGGAGCGCGATGACGGTCCTCTGCGGGATGGCGAAGACCTTCCCCCAGCTGCTCGCCGCGCGGATCGGCGTCGGGGTCGGCGAAGCGGGCTGCACGCCGCCGGCCCACTCGATGATCTCCGACTCCTTTCCCCTCGAGCGGCGCCCGATGGCGATCTCGATCTACTCCCTCGGCATCCCCCTCGGCACCCTCATCGGACTCGCCTTCGGCGGCTATCTCGCCGACGAGCTCGGCTGGCAGGCCGCCTTCATGGTCGTCGGCGCGCCGGGCGTGATCCTCGCCGTGTTGACCTGGCTGACCCTCGACGAGCCGCGCCGCGGCGCCTTCGACGCCACCGGCGATCGCGCGATCGAGCCCGTCGGCGCGTCGCTGCGCTTCATGGCGCGGCTCTCGACCGTGCGCCACATGCTGATCGGCTCCGCCGTCCAGACGCTCTTCCTCGCCGGCATCGGCGCGTTCCACTCGTCGTATCTCGTCCGGGTCCACGGCCTCAGCGTCGGCCAGGCAGGCCTCTGGCTCGGCCTCATCGCCGGCGGCGCCGGCGGCCTCGCCGTCTATCTCTCGGGTGTCTTCGCCGACCGGCTCGGCCGGCGGGACCTGCGCTGGCATTGGTGGGTGCCCGCGATCGGCGCGATCGTCTCGATTCCGTTCTCGATCCTCGCCTACACGGCGACGAGCTCCGGCTGGGCGATCTTCTGGATCGCCATCGCGACCCTCGGCAATCATCAGTATTCGGCGATCGGCCACGCGGTTCTGCAGGGTCTGGTCAAGCCGCGCATGCGCGCGGTCATGTCGGCGACGGCGCTCTTCGCGATGAACCTCGTCGGCTTCGGAATCGGGCCGATCCTGCTCGGCGAGCTCTCGGACTATTTCGGCGGGGGCGTCGAGCTGCGCAAGGCGCTGCTTTCGCTGATCGTGTGCCTGGTCTGGGCGGCGGGACATTATGTCTGGGGGGCGCGGTTCTACCTGCGCGAGCTCGAAGCGAAGAACGCCTGACGCAAGGTCGTCCGAAGACCGGACGCACGAGGCCGCCCGAGGGCCACTTGCTCAGAGCATCTGACGTGGCTCGTTGATTGTTTCCGGCACGATCCCTGCTCTACGGAGCCTCATGCCGAATCGTTCCTCCTCCGGCGCCGCTTTCGCGCCGCCCCATTGCCCGAACCACGATTGCCATTTTCATTTGGAATCAACCGGTTGGCGCTTCAAACGTGCCGGCTTCTACCGCCGCCAGACCCGCCCCCATCTCGTCCAGCGGTACCGCTGTTCTCACTGCAAGCGCGCCTTCAGTTCACAGACCTTCTCCCCCACCTACTGGCTCCGCCGTCCCGACCTCCTCGAACCCGTCTTCCGCGCCGAAGTCGCCGGCTCCGGACACCGCCAGATCGCCCGTCAATTCGGCGTCGTCCACGCCACCATCCAGCGCCTCGCCGATCGCCTCGGACGACACTGCCTCCTGCTCCATGAGACGTTTCGGAAGCGCGCCCAGGCGAGGCTCGCCGAAGAACCCGTCATCCTGGACGGCCTGGGCACCTTCGCCGGCGGCCAGTACTGGCCCCTCGAGCTCACCGGCCTCATCGGTGCCGCCAGCTACTACAGCCACGACTTCGTCGTGACCGAACGCCGCCGCGCCGGCACGATGACCGAGATTCAGAAGAGACGAAGGTCCGCCTACGAGAAAATGCTCGGCCGCCCCGATCCCAAGTCCCTGACTCGCGACGTTCTCGAGCTGCTCCGCACGAACCTTCCCGCCAAGCGCCGAATCGAGCTGCGCACCGACGAGAAGTCCGAGTACCGAGCCGCGCTGAAACGCCTCCAGAACCCCGATCTCGACCACGAGACGACACACTCGAAAGCGCCCCGCACCGCAAAGAACCCCCTCTTCGCGATCAACGCCCACCACATGTTCGTCCGCCACAGCGGTGCGAACCACAAGCGCGAGACGGTGGCCTTCTCGAAGCGGATCCAGGCGGTGATCCATCGCCACGCGATCTTCCAGGTGTGGCGGAACCTGGTGAAGGCGGCGTCGGAGCGGCAACCAACGGGAGGGACGCCGGCGCAGCGACTCGGCGTCACGGAGGCAGCGTGGAGCATCGCGCGGGTTCTAGAGACGCGGCTATTTCCGCGCCGGATCGAGCTGCCGGAGCGGATCCAGCGGAGCTACTCGGGCCGGAACTTCAGTCGGTACCTTAGGCGCGAGCGTGTTCACCGGCTTCGTCGAGCGTTCTGAGCAAGATCCGAGAAAACCGCACTCTCTCCGCCGATTCTCACCTCTGAGGCCGAAGCGAAGCTTCACTGACCGATCTCGTATAGATCCAATCTTCGAGCCACGTCTCAGAGCATCTGGACGAGCTCGGCGAGATTGCCTTCGGGATCCTTCGCGAACGCGACGCGGACCTTCATCTCCGGAATGTCCTTGATCGCCGCATGCAGCCGCCCCCCGTTCGCGACGATGCGGTCGATCAGCGCGTTCAAGTCGTCGGTGACGAACCCGAGGATCACCGCGCCGGGCCGCGGCGGCGCCAGCTCCGTGAAGCGCAGCAGCACGAGCGACCCCGGCCCGAACCCCGAGTCGCGGCCCAGCATGATCTCGTCGATCGGATCGATGCCGATATCCGCCTTCACGCGATCGAACTGCTTCAGTCCGAAGACGTTCGTGTAGAACGCCTTCATCTTGTCGAGATCGCCGACCACAAGCTTGGTGAATCCGAAAGTCGTCATGGGGTCCTCCGCCGGAATGATCGGGGCTGCAGACAGGGTCTCGAGGCCGGGTCGTCAGGCCGCCGCGCGAACCCGGTAGCGGATCGGGAGCGTCTTGAGGCCGACGACGAAGCTCGAAGCGATGTGGCTCGGCGTGCCGGCGGCCTCGACGAATTCGATCCGGCGCGCGAGCTCGAGGAAGAGCGCGCGGGAGCTGAGACGCGCGACGTGGGCGCCCAGGCAGAAATGCTCGCCGGTCCCGAAGCCGAGATGGGGGTTCGGGTCGCGGGTGATGTCGAATCGGAAGGGGTCGTCGAAGACGGCGTCGTCGCGGTTCGCGGAGGCGTAGAACATCGCGAGCTCCTCGCCGGCACGGAGCTTCGTGCCATGGAGCTCGACGTCCTGCAGCAGGATGCGCTTCATGTAGTTGACGGGCGTCGACCAGCGCACGATCTCCTCGACCGTCGAGCGAGCGAGGGAGGGATCGTTACAGAGCTTCGCCAGCTGGTCGGGATTCTCGAGCAACGCCTGCATGCCGGAGGCGATCGCGTTGCGGGTCGTGTCGTGGCCGGCGGTGAAGACGATCAGGAAATAGCCGTAGGTCTCGATCGGCGGCATCGGGGTGCCGTCGGCCATCTTCGCATTGGCGAGCATGCTCGCGAGATCGTCGCGGGGGTTCGCGCGGCGATCCTGGATCACGCGCGTGAACAGGTTGATGAAGTCGGCGCCGAGGGCGGCGGTCGCGGCCTTGCGGTCCTCGCCCTTGCGCTGCAGGTCGGGGTCCTCGGAGCCGAAGAGCTCCTGGGTGAGGCGCAGCATCGTCTCTTCTTCGTGGCGCTCGACGCCGAGCAGCGTCGCGAGCACGCGCAGCGGATGGCGCTGGGCGATCAGCTCGACGAAATCGCATTCGCCCTCGCGCCCGAGCTTGTCGACCTGTTCCTTCGCGCATTCCGTCACGATGTCATCGAGGCGGCGGATGCTGCGCGGCGTAAAGAAGGCGCTCGCGACCTTGCGGAAGTCGCGGTGCTCCGGCGGATCCATCTCGATGATCGTCCGCATGTTGCCGAACGAAGTCGAATCGGCGAGGCGTCGGGCCTCCTGCTCGAAGCTGATCAGGGTCGGGCCCTTCGAGTTGCTGAAGATGCCGGGCTTGCTCGAGATCTTGACGATGTCGGCATGGCGCGTGATCGCGTAGAAGGGCGGGAACTCGCTGCTCTCGCAGCGCCAGACGGGGGCGTTCTTTCGGAGCCAGGACCAGGCGGCATGCGGCTGGCCGGCGACGCCGTAGTTGCGGGAGGCGATCAGATCGTCGGGGGTGAAGTCGGGCTGCATCGGAGCTTCCTCTCGGGTCACGGCGCGTCCATCCGGGCCGCAGGCGCACTCTAGCAAGCTCGTCGGATTCGGACGGGCGTCGTGCCCGGGATACGCTCCGTTCCGCGACGCCTCTCAACCGAGGGCGACACGCTCTTTCACGATCTTGCGGCAGATCGCGAGGTTGGGGGCGAAGCTCGGACGGGCGATCATGCGTTCGGCGAAGGTGACCGCGCGGGGCCAGCGGCGGACGTCGGGCAGGCCCGCGACCATCTCGAGCTGGGCGAGCTGGACGCCAACGGCGACGTCGGCGATCGAGAGCACGCCGCCCAGCAGGTGGCGGGCGTCTTCGGGCTTCGCAGCGCCCGCGGTCTCGAGTTCCTCCTCGAGGTAGTCGAAGAGGCGGGGCAATTTATCGTGCCAGGTCGCCCGGGCCGTCTCGAGATCCGGCGGCTTGCCCTGGAAGCGCGGGAACATGAGCGGTCGGAAGATGCCGAGACCGATCGTGCCCGCGAGCTCGCTGTCGGCCCATTCTTCGAGCCAGATCGCCCGGCCATGCGCGAAGGGCTCGCTCGGGTAGAGCGACGGCGCGGGCTGCTTCTTCTCGAGGAAGGCGCAGATCGCCGACGAATCGGGCAACGTCCCGGCGCGGCCCTCGGTGCCGATCGACGGATCCCGCAGGACCGGGATCCGCCGCGCGGGGCTGATCGCCTTGAACCAGTCGGGCATCGGCAGGATGCTCACCGACTCGCTCTCGAACGGGATCCCCTTTTCGCGCAGCACGACCTCCGCCTTGCGGACGAACGGCGAGAGCGGCGCTCCATAGAGAATCAGGGTCATGGTCGGCCTCCTTGGTCGCGAGGTCCGAGCATGGCATAGTCGTTCGCACCAGGAGAGGCCCCATGGATACCCCCCTCGCCCGCGAGCTCGGCCTCGAATTCCCGATCTTCGCCTTCACCCATTGCCGCGACGTCGCCGCTGCCGTCTCGAAGGCGGGCGGCATGGGCATCTTCGGCGTCTCGGCCCATTCGCCCGAAGGCCTCCACGCCGAGCTCGAGTGGATCGAGAAGGAGATCGGCGACAAGCCCTACGGCGTCGATCTGCTGCTGCCGACGAAATTCGTCGGCAGCGAGCGTGCCGGCGGCTTCGATCCGAGCGAGCTCGACGCCCGCATTCCCGAAGAGCACCGCCGCTTCCTCGACGACCTGCTCGCCCGCTACGACGTCCCGCCGCTGCCGCAAGGCACCGAGCTGCGCGGCGAGCTGCTCGTCGGCGTCGACAAACAACGCGAGGTCATCGAGATGCTCTTCGAGCATCCGATCAAGCTGATCGCGAGCGCCCTCGGCCCGCCGCCCGCCTGGATGATCGAGCAGGGTCGCGCGAAGGGCGTCAAGGTCGCGGCGCTCGCGGGTACCGTCGAGCACGCCAAACGCCATGCCGCAGCGGGCGCCGACCTCATCATCGCCCAGGGCTACGAGGCGGGCGGGCATACCGGCGAGGTCGCGACGATGGTGCTCGTGCCCGAGGTCGTCGATGCCGTCGCGCCGATCCCCGTGCTCGCCGCCGGCGGCATCGGCAATGGCCGCCAGATCGCCGCGTCGCTCGCGCTCGGCGCTCAGGGCGTCTGGCTCGGCTCCCTCTGGCTGACGACGGAAGAGGCCGAGACCCATCCCGTCGTCAAAGAGAAATTCCTGAAGGCGACCTCCTCGGACACCGTTCGCAGCCGATCCCTGACCGGCAAGCCCGCCCGCCAGCTCCGCAGCGCCTGGACCGACGCCTGGGACGATCCCGCGAACCCGAAGCCGCTCCCGATGCCGCTGCAGCCGCGCCTCGTCCGCGAGGCCCAGTCGCGCATCGCGCGCACCGCCCACAAATCTCCCGGTGCCGCCGAGCTCGCCAACTACTTCGTCGGCCAGATCGTCGGCTCGATGAACCACGTGAAGTCGGTGCGCACCGTCATGCAGGAGCTCGTCTCCGAGTACGCAGACACGCTCGACCGGCTCGATCGATGGAGTGGAAGGGACTGATGCGTTTCTGGCACGGCATGGGCTACACGCCCCTCGACGAGCTCCCCATCCTCGCCCGCCACGCCGAGGCCCTCGGCTTCTACGGCATGTCGTTAGGCGACCACTGGGTCACCGCCGAGACCCAGGTCGACCGCTACGAGATCGCGAAGGACGGCGTCACGCCCTGGGAGCACGACGTCCCCTGGCCCGATCCCTGGGTCACGTTCGCCGCCCTCGCCGGCATGACGAAGACGCTCCAGTTCCTGACCACCGTCTACATCCTCCCCATCCGCGACGCCTTCACCGCCGCGAAGGCCATCAGCACCGCCTCCGTCTGGTCCGGCGGCCGCATCCATCTCGGCACCGGCGTCGGCTG
>JBIPOQ010000395.1:0-4015 GCA_044379055.1 Myxococcota bacterium | reverse complement strand
CATCGAGCAGATGGAACAGGACGGCATGATCGGACCTCAGATCGGAGCCAAGGGCCGCGAGGTCTTCCTGCCCGCGCCCGGCGGAGAAGAGGACTAGCGATCGTCCGGGATTCCGACCCGGGGCGATCGGGCGAGCCGGAGCGCGAGTGGGAATGAGACCAAGAACGCGACCAAGAGCGGGACCGAGAAAGAGAGAGACGGCGTGAATCGATTCCGTTCGGGGCGGGGAAGGGCGAGAGGGCTTCGCTGTGCGCTCGTCGTCGCGGGCGCCGTCGCTGGATTCGGCAATCTCGCCCTCGCGCAAGCCCCGGGTCCGGCCGCCGCCTGTGCGCCGGGGCTCGGAGAGCAGACGGCGCGAAAGATCCAGGCCCGCTACGAAGCCGTTCGAGACCTGCGGGCCGATTTCGAGCAGACCAATACCTCGGCGACCTTCGAGGGCGAGGCCTTGATGAGCTCGGCGCCCCGGAAGGGCAAGGTCGTCTTCGCGAAGCCCGGCAAGATGCGCTGGACCTATGCGGCGCCGGAGGCGAGCGTGGTCGTCAGCGACGGCAAGACGCTCTGGATCCACGATCTCGACGCGAAGACCGTGACCCGACTGGCGGTGACCGAGGGGTATCTCTCGGGGGCGGCGCTCCAGTTCCTGCTCGGCGACGGGAAGATCCTCGAGGCCTTCGAGGTCGGCGTGGTCGAGTGCGACGCGAAGCAGGTGACCCTCGACCTGCTGCCGCGCGAGGACGCGAGCTACGAGCGCCTGGGACTGGTGGCGGATCGGACGACCGGGAGCATCGTGGCGACCTCGGTGACCGACCTGTTCGGAAATCAGACGCGCATCCGTTTCGAGAGGCTCGAGGAGAACCGCAATCCTGCGGCGGAGACCTTCGTGCTGGAGATCCCGGCCGGCGTGGAAGTCATCGACTACGCCGAGACCCGACGGCCCTGAGGGCAGAGCCCCGGCGAACGCCAATGGGCGTTTCTCGTACCGGAAGGGCGCCCCGATTCGTTCGCCGCGCCGTGCATTGCGGAGCAACGCGCAGGCAGGGCGGAGCGCGAGGCTCGGGCCCTGGTGGAGGGCCGGGGCGATGACCGTCGCGCTGCCGCCCCGAGCGGCATCGACGACTCTGTGCAACCGGCGGAACCGATCGGGGTACTGACCTGGAGGGGGGGCGGATCCCGGCGATTCCGGGCCTCCGGCGATCGGGCAGCGGGGCCGGCATCAGCTGCACCATTCGGGCCGCAGTTGTTCGCAACGGAACGGCGAAGCCGTTATGAAACACGGGTTTACGCGAATCTCTGCCCGTTTTCCTCGGTTGACACACCTACCTCGACGGATAAACTGCAAACAGGCAAAAAAGGCTTAAAAACCAAAGAGTTTCCTACCCCATGAGCAGATTCGTGCCGACGCGGTACGAGCTGCCCCCGGTCCGGATGGCGACAAGCGCCGCCAGCGGCCTCGGGCGACGGGAGGAAGGCGCGAGAGAACGAGCGACCCGGTCGGGCAAGACGCCTGTTCCGACGCGGGCGGGCCGAGGGTGCGTAGGCCGGGCTGAGCGGCGGTAGGGCCGATCTGGCCAAGCCGGTGGGGGGAGCGTGACGACCGCGATCGCGTGGATCTCTGGCCCCGTTCCGAGTCCCGATCCGATGGGGCTGCGTCCGCGCATCGCCGCGGCTGCAAGCGGCTCCGCAGATCGTCCCGCTGCCTCCAAGTCGCCGATCTCAAAAGACTTTCCGAGCAGGATCCCGGCGCGCGGCGCGCGCTTCGGCCGCGACCGATCGGCCTTCTGCAGCGCACCGTTCCAGGCGCTGTACTCGGGCCTCGGGTGGGCGGCGCGCCCTGCGATCGCGGGGATCCCGGCTTGCTGCCCACGACACGCCTCGATACCGGCACACGCTTTGCACAGTTTTTCGGCCGTGGCTCGCTTTGACAGTTCTTCGCCGCAGGGAATTGCGGTGCGAGGGAACCAGGAGAAGACGCGATGAGCGAAAATGATTCGGATTCGGGACCGGGCTCGGGTCGCAAGGGCTTCGTGCGCGACGTGATGCGGCGGATCGCGCCTTCCTCGGGGCGACCGGGGGACGAGCCGGAATCGGATCCGCGGCGGCCGAGCGAGGATCGGTCCGCCAGCGAGGCCGAGCGGCTCCACGACGCCATGCGCTTCTTCGGCACCGACTCGAACGAGTTCCGGCACCGCCTCGACCGCATGCTCGCGGACTTCGACACGCTCCGGCGACGCTACGAGCAGGTTCGCACGCAGCACCACGACGCCGAGCGCCAGAACGAGAAGCTCGTCGCGATGCTGCAGGAGGCGAAGCAGCAGATCGAGCTCCTGAAGGAGGAGGTCGACAAGCTCTGCGCGCCGCCGAACACGTACGGCGTCTTCATCCGTGCCAACAAGGACGGAACGTCCGAGATCCTCATGGATGGCCGTCCGATGCGCGTGAACGTGCATCCCAACCTCGATCCGTTCCGGCTCGAGGAGGGGCAGTACGTCGTCCTCAACGAGGCCTTCAACATCATCGAGGGCGCCGAGTACACCCAGCGCGGCGAGGTCTGCAAGATCATCGACACGATCTCGGAGAGCCGCGTGATCGTCTCGGGACATACGGACGAAGAGCGCGTCGTCACGCTCTCGGAGCCGCTGCGCCGCGAGAACCTCAAGGTCGGCGACCCGATCCTGGTCGACACGCGGACGCAGTACGCGTTCGAGAAGCTGCCGAAGTCGTCGGTCGAAGAGGTGATGCTCGAGGAGATCCCGAACGTCACCTACGACGACATCGGCGGCCTCGGCGATCAGATCGAGATCCTGCGCGATTCGGTCGAGCTGCCGTACATGCACCCGGAGGTCTTTCTCGAGCACAAGCTGCGGCCGCCGAAGGGCATCCTGCTCTACGGGCCGCCCGGCTGCGGCAAGACCCTGATCGCGAAGGCCGTGGCGAACAGCCTGGCCAAGCGCATCGAGCAGCGCACTGGAAAGGCGACGACTGCCTACTTCTTGAACGTGAAGGGGCCCGAGCTCCTCAACAAGTACGTCGGCGAGACGGAGAGCAAGCTCCGCGACGTCTTCAAGAAGGCGCGCGAGAAGGCGTCCGAGGACGTGCCGGTGGTGGTCTTCTTCGACGAGATGGACTCGCTCTTCCGCATGCGCGGATCGGGCATCTCGTCGGACATGGAGGCCACGGTCGTCGCGCAGTTCCTGTCCGAGATCGACGGCGTCGAGGCGCTCGAGAACGTGATCGTGATCGGGGCCAGCAATCGCCAGGACCTGATCGATCCGGCGGTGCTGCGACCGGGACGCCTCGACCTGAAGGTCAAGGTGTCGCGGCCCGACCGTCCGGCGGCCCGGGAGATCATCAAGAAGTACCTGACGCCCGACCTCCCGCTCCACGCGGACTCGGTCGCCAAGTACGGCGGGGACAAGGCCGTCGCCTGCGACAAGATGATCGACGAGGTCATCGACAACATGTACTCGACGGGCGACGAGAACAAGTTCCTCGAGGTGACGTACGCCAAGGGCGAGCGGGAGATCTTCTACTTCAAGGATTTCTCGTCGGGCGCCATGCTCGAGAACATCGTCGCGCGGGCCAAGCGCAAGGCGGTGAAGCGCTTCCTCGAAGGCGGGGAGCACGGCATCACGGCCGAGGACATGATCGAGTCGGTGCGCGAGGAGTTCAAGGAGAACGAAGATCTCCCGAACACCACCAATCCCGACGACTGGGCGCGCATCTCCGGCCGGAAGGGCGAGCGGATCATCAACGTCCGCACGCTCATCACGGGGATGGAGCGCAAGGAACAGACCATCGAGAACGTCTCGAGCGGTCAGGGACAGTATCTGTAGGGCCGAGAGGCCTTCCCGATCGAGCGGTCGGCTGGCGCCCCGGGCATCCCGGGGCGCCTCCGCCGCAGGAGCTGCGAGACCGCGATGGCGATTCCGACCATCATGGGAACCGAGATCGAGTTCGGGATCATGGTCAAGAACGACCCTGATTTCGATCCCATCTCGTCCTGCGTGTTGATCGT
>JBIPOQ010000394.1:0-4019 GCA_044379055.1 Myxococcota bacterium | reverse complement strand
GTAGGCGTCGACGCCGCTGTCGGTCTTGCGCGCCGACGGGCCGCTGGTCGCGCCGGTGAGGATCCCCTTGATCGCGTCGCGCCCCTTGTGCTCGGTCTGGCCCCCGGCGCCGACGAAGGGCAGGCCATTCCACCAGACGGCGTCCTCGGTGAAGAGCAGGCTCTTGTCCTCCCGGTTGCTCGTATCGAAGAGGCGATGGGTCACGTCGATGTTGCGCTGTTCTTCGGGCGTGTAGTGGGGCACGGGGATTCCTTCGCTGCGGCCGCCGGGGCGCGGATGGGGCCCGGGCGCAGGCGTCCGGACGCGGCGGATCGTAACGCAGTCGATCGCGGGTCCGGAGGGCAGGGCGCGCCGTATTCGAGGGGGGTGAGATCGCGTATGCTCGGCGCGCGGCGCCGCCGTGGGGCGGGTCGGCGAACGGCCGGCGCAGCGGGGATGCGGAGCCGGGAATCCAGCAGGGAGACGACGATGAAGCTCGGATGTGCGGTCGAATATGCGGGGCGCGGGGTCAACATCCCGATCGAGCGCATCCAGCGCCTCGAGGCGCTCGGCTACGACTCGGTCTGGACGGCGGAGGCCTACGGCTCCGACGCGATCACGCCGCTCGCCTTCATCGCGGCTCATACGAAGCGGATCCGGCTCGGGACCGGCGTCATCCAGGTCGGCGCGCGGACGCCGACGATGACGGCGATGCAGCTCGGGACGCTCGACGCGCTGGCGGGCGGGGGGCGCGTGATCGGCGGGCTCGGCCTCTCGGGGCCGCAGATCGTCGAGGGCTGGTACGGCACGCCGTGGGGCAATCCGAAGGAGCGTCTGCGCGACTACGTCACCATCATGAAGAAGATCTTCGCGCGCGAAGGGCCGGTCTCTCATGCGGGCAAGGAGATCCGGCTGCCCTACGACGGACCGGGCAGCTCGGGCATGGGCAAGCCGCTGAAGTCGATCCTGCACTTCGAGCAGCGGCCCCGGATCTGGCTCGGGACGGGGGCGCCGGAGATGGTGCGCCTGACGGCGGAGATCGCGGACGGCTGGCTCGCCTTCGGCATGCGGCCCGGCAACGTCGACACCTTCAAGAAGTGGTTCGAGGAGGGCTTCGCCCGGGCCGGCGGCGGCAAGGGCTACGCCGACTTCGAGATCCAGGGCGGCGTCTCGGTCACGATCACGAACGACGTCAAGGCCGCGCTCCAGGCCGGCAAGCCCTTCGTCGCGCTCTACGTCGGCGGCATGGGACATCCGAAGCTCAACTTCCACAACAAGCGCATGCACCGCGAGGGCTGGGGCGCCGCCGCCGAGCGGATCACGGAGCTGTTCCAGGCCGGGCGCCGCGACGAGGCGATCGCCGCCGTGCCCGACGAGTACATCGACGAGGGCGGGCTGTTCGGGGACGTGGCGCGCATCCGCGAGCGCTGGCGATCGCAGTGGGAGAAGATGCCCTACACGGGCGTCACGGTGCGTACCGAGCAGGAAGAGGCCTACGACCTGATGGCCGAGCTCGCGGGCGCGCGCGGTTAGGCGGGACCAGGGGCGGGGTCGGGCCGAATCAGGCGGGGTCCCGGAACTTCGGCTCGCGCTTCTCGAAATTCGCGCGGATCGCCTCGAGCTGATTCTCGCTGCCGATCAGCTTCGCCTGCAGGCGCGCCTCGAGGCCGAGCCCAGTCGCTTCGTCGGCGTGCCAGGACGCGTCGAGGAGCTGCTTGCCGAGGCGGATCGCGTCGGGGGATTTCGAGGCGATCTCGCGGGCGAGGGTCATGGCTTCGGCGAGCGGGTCGTCGGCGATCCGGGTCACGAGACCGAGGGCGCGAGCTTCCTCCGCCTGGACGACGCGGCCGGTGAAGGTCAGCTCCTTCGCGACGTCGAGGGGCACGACGTCGCGCAGCGTCTGGGAGATCCCGACGTCCGGGATGAGACCCCATTTGATCTCGAGAATCGAGAAGCGCAGATCCCGGCCGGCGATCCGGAGGTCGGCGCCGAGGGCGATCTGGGCCCCCGCGCCGAAGGCGACGCCATGGAGCGCCGCGATCACGGGCACCGGCAGCCGCTTCCAGACGAGCGCCGCGCGCTGGAAGACGTTGCCCGGGCGCCCCCCGCCCGCGGCGGGCTGGGGATCGAGATCGGGCTGCCCGGCTCCGCCCATCGTCTGGAAGGTCGCCATGTCCAGACCCGCGCAGAACGCGCGGCCGTTGCCCGAGAGGACCACGGCGCGGAGCCCCTTCGTCTCGGCGAGCAGCTCTCCGGCGGCCGAGAGCGCTTGCCACATCGCCGGGTCGACGGCATTCATCTTGTCGGGACGATTGAGGCGGACGTCCGCGACGTGGTCGTGGAGCGCGATCGTGACGACACCGGACATCAGCTCGATCATGGAGGGCCCTCGCGCCGCCGCCTCGGCTAGCTCTTCTTCGCCTTCTTCTCCGCCTCGACCTCGGCGATCTTCTGCTCGACGATGGCGACGAGCGCCGCCGCCCGCGGATAGCCCGCGTACTGCGCGATCATGAGCAGCAGCTCGCGCAGCTCGGTCGGGGAGAGCTCGCCGCGCTTCAGCGCGGCCTTCGCCTGGATGCCCCAGGTCATCGGCTCGCCCTTCTCGGCGATGATGCCGAGGAGCAGGAGGCGGCGGTCGCGAATCGACAGCACGTCGCGGGACCAGACCTCGGCGAAGACCTGCTCGAGCATGATGTCGGTGAAGACGTTGCCCTCCGGCGGGGTCATGACGTCGCCGGCGTAGACCTCCTGGATCATCTCGACACCCTTCTTCCGTCGCTCCGAGCTCGCCATCGCTAGTTCCCCTTTCCCGTCTCGATCTTCATGTCCTGCATGTCCCAGTACCCGCGCAGGTTCGTCAGCAGGCCCGCCTCGTTCACGCGATAGACGAAATAGCCGCGCACCGCGGCGCGGACGCCGTTCGGGAACGCGTTGTGGAGCGTCAGGTCGTGGGCGGACTCGCTGCCGGCCGTGCGCGAGCCGTGGGTCTCGATCCGGATCGTCGAGGGCGCGATGTTCTTCTCCCAGAAGTCCGAGACCTCGGCCTTGCCGCGGGCGCCGAGCCCCGTCGGGTTGGTCGGCGCGACGCCGATCGGGTCCTCGATGCAGACGTCGTCGGCCATCAGCGCGAGCCAGCCCGCCTTGTCCTTCGCCTGGACGCAGCGCCAGGATGCCCGGGCCGCGATCATCGCGGGATTCTCTTCTTGCATGGTTCGCCTCGCTGGTTCGGGGGAGCGGTGCAATGCTAGCGGCTGGATTGCGTGCGCCCACCCGCCCCGGTGCGCCGGGATCCGGAGGAATCGATGCGAACGTTGCCCCTCGATGCGCCTTTCGGAGCGGAGCTCCGGCTCGAATGCGACGGACCGCTCGGCCCCGGCGAACGCGCAGAGCTCCGCCGGCTCTTCGCAGAGCATGGACTGCTCGTCCTGCGTGAAGGGGAGATGACGTCCGAGCGGCAGATCGAGCTGCTCGGGGCGCTCGGCCGCATCGAGCCCGATCCGTCGGGCCAGCCGATGCGGATGGAGGTCACGAACCAGCACGATCGCTCGACGGCCCCGCCCGGCGAGCTCGTCTTCCATTACGACTACGCCTACGACCCGGCGCCGATTCCCGCGATCTCGATGTACGGTGAGCTCGTTGCGCCGGGCGCGACCCCGACCCTGTTCGCGAGCTCGGCAACGGTGCTCGAGCGGCTCCCCGCGAAGCTCGTCGAGGATCTGCGGGGCCGCATCGCGTCCCATGCCTGCTTTCTCTTCCGACCCGATGCCCCGAGCGTTCGGTCGCGGGAGCCCGAGCCGATCATCCCGCGCGGGCAGCCGGGCTGGGGACCGGAGCATTACTGGACCCGTCATCCCGCCATCCGACGCAATGCCGCCCGTGTCGAGACGTTATTCCTCTGTCTGCAGCACACCGATCGGATCCACGGCATGAGCCGCGACGAGAGCGACGAGCTGCTCGCCGAGATCTACGCGGCGATGTATGCCCCGGAGCAGATCCATGTCCACGCCTGGCAGCCCCACGACCTCGTGATGTGGGACAAC
>JBIPOQ010000393.1:0-4021 GCA_044379055.1 Myxococcota bacterium | reverse complement strand
CGTCGGCGACCAAAGATGATTGGAAATTTCCCACTACAAGAAATTTCGGTCACCTCGAAACTAGCCGGAAATGATGCGCTCAAAATCATTTCTCGAGGATCCACGGAATTGCAACAAGCGAAGAGGATTATTAGCCCCAAGAGCGAAGTTCTCGTGTACCTCATGACAAAACAATGTCCCGAGTTTGGATTCCATTGTATGGAATCCCAAGCCTTAACACTTGGAGTGGAGCGGTCCACGAATTGCTGAATGGATAGCCGCAACAACCTGCCGTAAAGCCACCGCCTAGGATTCTAGTGCCGAGCCCTATCGCGGCATCTAGCGGGAGCTGATAGAAACCCGCCTGCTCGATACGGTCCGCCGTCGCATGGGTGTCGACGCGCTCGGCATTGGTGATGCGGACTTCGAGGACCTACGCGGTATCGATGCCGGTCGCCTGGAGCAGACCGAGCGCCATCGAGGCCGGCCTTGATGAGGCCGTCCTAAACCATGGTGCCAGGCCATCCCGATGGTCAGGCCACTGCCACCCGGCACGGCTGACGAAGACGATCGCCCGTCCCAGCCGCCGATCATCAATTCGCAGCCATCAACGAGAGATACGAGCCCGTCGTCGTGGTCGAAGACGACTTCTTCGCGCGAAGTTTGGAATGGCAGAGGGTCTTGAATACGCACTTGCGGCTGATCCGGTGGACCCATCCAACCGGAGCGCCTGCTCCCAGAGACGAACCCACCTTGTCGCGGCCGATGGGGCAGAAACGAGCGGTCTCCGGTTGGATCCCTTCGCCCCGAAGCCCCCAGGACCCCGCGATTTCGCAGCATTCTTGCGAGTGGATCGCGCCCTCGGGTCTAAGCCGCGAGAGACGCAGACTGAATGGCGGAGAGACATGAATTCGACTCTCCGGTAGGACGGTCTCTCCCGCCCCGATCCACGACCCGCGGGAAAAGAGACACCTCAGGCCGACGGCGAAGTTGCGCGATAAGATGTACATCATCTTGTACATCCAGGAGCCTCCCGAATGGCATCCACCAAGGTCTCCGTCGCTGAAGCCCGCCAGAATTTCGCCCGCCTCATCAAGCGCGCCGAGCACGGCAACGCCATCGAGATCACTCGCCGCGGAGAGCGCGTCGCCGTCTTGCTGTCCGCCTCCGAGTACGCCGCGATCACGGGCGAGCGTTCTTCGTTCATCGCGGCAGCCAGGGAGGTGCGAAGTCGCATGGGCGTCGAATCGCTCGGCATCGGCGACGCGGAGTTCGACGACCTCCGAGAGGAATCGCCGGGACGGGAAGTTCCTCTGTGACGCTCCGCTACTTGCTCGACACGAACGTCCTCTCCGAGGCGATCAAGTCGCACCCGAACGAGAGGACACTCGAACGCCTCTCCGAACACGATGGGGAGCTCGCGACCTGCTCTGTCGTCTGGCATGAGCTGTCGTATGGAGCTGCTCGACTGGCCGCCTCGAAGAAGCGACGGGCGATCGAGGCCTACCTCGAGGAGGCGGTGCGAAGCACGCTCCCGATCCTTCCCTACGACCAGGAAGCAGCAACCTGGCACGCCAAGGAGCGGGCACGTCTCTCGAGGAGCGGCCTGCCGCCATCGGCCGCAGACGGTCAGATCGCGGCCATTGCCCACGCGAACGACCTGATCCTCGTGACCGCGAACGTCAAGGATTTTCGTCGATTCAAGGATCTCGTCGTCGAGGACTGGTCCCGCGGAAACCGGTGATCCTGCGGCCCGGGAAGAGAATCCGTTCGGAATGTCGAGCACCGCAACGGCGACGAGACTGCTCTTCTCCCCTTCGACCTCGACACCAGCCGCCTTCGACAGGATGCGACGAGTCATCGCCGGGGCTCGAGATCGTGCTTCGCACGTCATTCGATCCAGATTCGGCTGAAATTCGCGTCGGCCCGGCCGAATCACTCGGCAAATGCGCGAATGAAGGTCGAATGTCGTACGGCGTGATAGGCGCCCGCATTCGCCGGTCCATGAGAACCGAACCGCCGCATGAGTAGCCAGAGACGAAGGCGACGAATGGAGCTTCGTGGGCGCGTTATTCGCGGTCTCTGGTTCGGATCCGATCGACCCGATCGCCCAACAGGCCGCGAATTCGCGGCATTATTCCGAATAACAAACGTCCCTACCGCGAGTTCGCGAGAGACGAAGACTAGGTGGCGGTGGGCGGAGTTCGTCGCGAGCTCGTCTCAGCCTCCAATTCCCTGATCTACGGGAAAGTACAGGGAATTTCGACAAATTCGGTTCGTCTCAGGGCCGAATGGGCTTGGATTCCTGAGTGATCCCGCACCTGTAGAGTCGAATTCCCTGCGAGCATGAACAGGGAACAAAATCGGTGCGAACAGGGAATTCACGGGTCGATCAGGGAAACTCTCATCGCTTCTGGTCCTGGCAGTGACGCGCCGCGTCCGGTTCCCCCTCCCCCGCCCGGGCCTCACCATTGATGCTCGCGACATAGGCCGCGTTATAGACCGCGATTCGAGTCCAATACGGCGAGCCGTAAATCGCGGAAGAGTTCTAAGAACCGACTCTGCTACATCATGCTGAACGCGATTCACCCAGCCAGCGAAGATTATTGCGAGTGCCTGCAGCGGTAGAGTGCTCATGGGCGAAATCTTACGCGACCAAAACCTCCGACTCCTGCTCGAATTTGAGGGGCCACCGAAGCTGGTAAACATCTGAATCTGCTGACGATTCTCCTCGCCTTGTTTTGGCACATTACGGGAACGGTCATGGCCTACTTCACCACGACGATCCAGACCGGGGCCAAGCCCAAAGACGTCTTTGCCTATCTGGCCGATTTCTCGAACTCGGCGCAGTGGGATCCGACGGTCGTCCGGGCGCGCGCGCTCGGGGCGAATCCGATCGGCGAGGGAAGCCGGTTCGAAGTCGTGGTCGCGGTCGCGGGCCGCGAGCTTGTGTTCGACTACGAAATCACCCGTTTCAAGGCGCCGCGAGAGCTCGTCTTCACCTCGATCAGCCCCTACCTCCGATCCGTCGACACCATCCGAATCGAGCCGACGAAAGACGGATGCCTCGTCCGGTACGACGCGGATCTGCGTCCGCTCGGCGCGCTCTACGTCCTGGATCTTCCTCTGCATGTCCTATTCCAGATCTCGGGAGCGCGGTCGGCGAAGGGCCTCGAGCAGGCGCTCGCGCAGCTTGGGCGAGGTAGCCGTCCGTCGCGCGCACGCGCCGGAGCTTGATCCGACCGGGTGTGCAGAGCACCCGCGAGCAGGCGCTCCCCTTCGCGCGGATCGGTGTTCCCGGAGTCGGCGTCGGGCTCGAGGCGCGAGACGGGCGGGACAGACCGGTCGGATGCCCGTCAGAAATCGGCGAACGAGACCTCTCGCTCTCCGTCCTGGATCGCACGCAAGACGCGATCGGCCACTCGGCTCGGGATCAGGCCGGGCGGGAGCTTGGGCGCGACGCCGCTGATCGGACGCTCGGCCAACCCGGTCTCGGTGTGCGGCGGCCGCAGATCGATCACGTCGATCCGCCGTCGCCGCAGCTCCTTCGCGAGCGCCTGATCGAGAGCCGTCAGGGCCGCCTTCGTCGCGGAGTAGAAGGCCATGCCGGCCATGGGGCGCTCGGCGACGACTGCGCTCAGGTGGGCGATGAAGCCGCCCTCTTCGAGCACCGGGAGAGCGGCTCGGACCAGGCGCACGGGCCCGATCAGGTTGGTGCTCAGGAGCTCGTCCATCACCGCGTCGGAGAGCGTCTCCAGATCTCCGAAGGCGACGACGCCGGTCGCGTTGATGACTCCGTCGAGACCTCCCAGACTGGACCGTGCGACCTCGACGGCCTGACGGCAGGCCTCGGCGTCCGCGATGTCGCCGAGGACCCGCGGTCCTGGCAGACCGAGCGCATCCAGGCGATTCGAGTCGCGGGCGAAGAGCACGAGCGAGGCACCGGCCTCGATCAGCGACATCCCGATTTCCCGTCCCAGTCCGCCGGTGGCACCAGCGAGGAGCACGCGCGCGTTTTTCAGACTTCTCTTCATGTCTAACG
>JBIPOQ010000032.1:0-14171 GCA_044379055.1 Myxococcota bacterium | reverse complement strand
CGGGAATCACGGGCGGCCGGCATCGCTCGGCCCGGAGCGGGGTTGATGCAGGTCGAAGCGCACGAAGGTCACGGCTGGTGGCCCTATGTGGTCCCCTACGTCGCGTTCCTCCTGCTATCGGAGATCGGGGCCCGCTTGCCCGACGCGGCGGATCCGATCCTGCTCGCGTTGAAGCCGGCCAGCGTATTGGGGCTGGTCGTCTGGTTCCGGGGGCAGGGGGCCTATCCCGAGTGGCGCAGGCCTGCGGTGCCGATGACCGCGGGCGGCTTTCTCCAGGACGTCGCGGTCGGGCTCGCGCTGACGGCCGTCTGGGTCGCGCCCTTCCTGCTCTTCCCGAACCTCAAGCCCGCGCCAGGGGGCGAGTTCGATCCGGCGATGGCGGGGGAGGCGTGGATCCCGGGGATCCTCGCCCTGCGTCTGTTCGGCTACGCGCTCGTCACACCGATCTTCGAGGAGCTCTTCATCCGCGGCTTCGTGATGCGGATCGCGGATGTCTGGGAGAGCGACCGCGACTTCCGCGACGAGCCGCTCGCGCGCTATTCGCTTCGGAGCCTGCTCGTCACGACCGTCGTGTTCTGCCTCGGACACGTGCCCTGGGAGTGGTGGGTCTGCGTACCGTGGATCGTGCTCTCGAGCCTCTGGTTCTACCGCCGGCGGAGCCTGACGGCGCTGATGGTCGTCCACGGCGTCACCAACGGGGCGCTCCTCGGCCTCGCCGTCTTCGGCGAGGGCTGGCTCCACGACGTCCAGGGAACACCGTTCTCGTTCTGGTTCTTCGTCTAGGATCGGGCGTGGGCGGCCCTCAGGCGGCGCCGCGGTGCCCCTGTCGCACGCGCTGGGCGAGCTCCGTCAGCTCGATGACCGCATCCTGGATCGCGTCCCGCTTGCCGTCGCTGGCCGCAGAGATCGCGTTGCGCGAGACGAGGGCGAGGCCCGGGTAGCCGAGTCGGTCCGCATCGCTCGCGAGCCCGCCCGCGAGGCGCGCGACCTCGGCGGGGGTCCCCGCCAGCTCCGCGTCCTGGATCGCGTCGATCCGTTCGGCCAGGCCGATCACGAAGCGGTCGATCGCCTGCACCAGCTCGGGTACGTCTTCCTGGGTCGAACGGATGGGCGGCTTGCGTTCCGACATGCTTCGCGGGTCATCGGCCATGGCCTGCCGAAACTAGAGGTCGGCCTGCCCCGGGGACTCGCGATTCCGGCCTGCCTGTCGCAGGATCCCGCCCATGCGTTGTCATGCCTGTCGCACCGAGGTCCCGCTCGCCTCCGGAGAATCCGTGGGATACCGCGAGAGCTGCACGCGATGTGCCGCCGACCTTCACGTCTGCCTCAACTGCGCGCACCACGATCCGAGCGCCTACAACGAGTGCCGCGAATCGAGCGCCGAGCGCGTCCTCGATCGGGATCGGGCCAACCGCTGCGATTATTTCCGGCCCGGGACCGGCAGCTCGTCCGCATCGGACGAGCGCAAGCGGGCGCTCTCGTCCCTCGACTCCCTGTTCAAAAAATAGGGCCGAGCCCGTTCGGCGGGCCCGGGCGACCGGAAAGGCATTCGTCTACCGTTCGGCTGCGCCGGTGGCCGATCGGGATCGAAAAGGCCCGCCGGATGCGTCCATCGAGGTCTGCTGCGTCCCGTGAACATCCTCGGTCTCTCCGCCTACTACCACGACAGTGCAGCTTGCCTCGTCCAGGACGGCCGGATCGTCGCCGCGGCCCAGGAGGAGCGCTTCACGCGCAAGAAGCACGACTACCGGTTCCCGACGAACGCGGTCGACTTCTGTCTCGCCCGGGGCGGCATCCGGATCGAGGATCTCGATCTCGTCACGTTCTACGACAAGCCGCTCCTGAAGTTCGACCGGCTGCTCGAGACCTACATCGCGTACGCGCCGTCGGGATTCAAGCTCTTCCTGATGGGCATGCCGCTCTGGCTCCGGGAGAAGCTCCATACGCCGCGCGAGCTCGATCGGAGCCTGCAGGGCCGCTATTCGGGCCGCTTCGTCTTCACCGAGCACCACGAGTCCCATGCTGCGAGCGCCTTCTTTCCGTCGCCCTTCGAAGAGTCCGCGATCCTGACCCTCGACGGCGTGGGCGAGTGGGCGACCGGCTCGATCGCCCTCGGCCGCGGCAATCGGATCCAGATGTTGAAGGAGCTGCGCTTCCCGCACTCCCTCGGACTGCTCTACTCCGCCTTCACCTACTTCACGGGCTTCAAGGTCAACAGCGGCGAGTACAAGCTGATGGGCCTCGCGCCCTATGGCGAGCCGATCTACAAGGATCGGATCCTCGAGAAGCTCCTCGATCTGAAGGCCGACGGCTCCTTCCGCATGGACATGTCGTATTTCGGGTACTGCGACAGCGACGTGATGACGTCGCCGAAGATGGACGACCTCTTCGGCGGTCCGCCGCGGCGTGCCGAGACCGCGATCACCCAGCGCGAGATGGACATCGCCGCGTCGATCCAGGCGGTGACCGAGGAAATCGTGCTGCGCATCGCGCGCTACGCCCACGCGCTGACGGGCGCGCGCAACCTCACGATGGCCGGCGGGGTCGCGCTCAACTGCGTCGCGAACGGACGCGTGCTGCGCGAGGGGCCCTTCGAACAGGTCTGGATCCAGCCGGCGGCGGGCGACGCGGGCGGGGCGCTCGGGGCGGCGCTCTTCACCTGGCACGAGCTGCTCGACGAGCCGCGCAGCGTGCAGACCCACGACGCCCAGCACGGCTCGCTGCTCGGCCCGAGCTACACGAACGCCGAGATCCGCGCCTTCCTCGACTCGGTCGACGCCGTCTACCACTTCCACGAGAACGAAGACGAGCTGATCGAGCACGTCGCCGAGCTGATCGCGAGCGAGCAGGTCGTCGGCCATTTCTCCGACCGTGCCGAGTTCGGGCCCCGGGCGCTCGGGTCGCGTTCGATCCTCGGCGACGCGCGCTCGCGCAAGATGCAGGCGACGATGAACCTGAAGATCAAGTTCCGCGAGTCGTTCCGGCCCTTCGCGCCGGCCGTGCTCCGCGAGGACGTCGACGACTATTTCGAGATGCGGCCCGGCGAGAACAGCCCCTACATGCTGCTCGTCGCGCCGATCCGGGACGCCAAGCGGCTCCCGATCGACGACGACGGCGCGAAGGGCCTCGACAAGCTGAAGCAGGTCCGGTCCTGCGTCCCGGCGATCACCCACGTCGACTACTCGGCGCGCGTCCAGACGATCGACCCCGAGCACCATCCGCGCTTCTACAAGATCCTCCAGCGCTTCAAGCAGCAGACGGGGAGCTCCGTCGTCATCAACACCAGCTTCAACGTCCGGGGCGAGCCGATCGTGAACAGCCCCGAGGACGCCTTCCGCTGCTTCATGCACACCAACATGGACGCCCTCGTGCTCGAGAGCTTCGTGATCCTGAAGCAGGATCAGCCGAACGCGAAGGAGATCGACATCGAGGCCTATCTCAAGGAGTTCGCGCTCGACTGAGGTCGACTGCGAACGGGAAGCACGTCACGACATGAGCAAGATGGTCGAAATCGATTGGGAGCCCGACGAGCGCACGCTCCGGCAATTCGGCTGGATCGCGCTGGTGGGCTTCCTCGCGATCGCGGGGCTCGCCTGGCAGGAGTGGCTCGTGTTCTCCTTCGGGCTCGGCGCGGCCCGGCCGATCGTCGCGGGCGCGTTCGCCGGCCTCGGCGGGCTCGCGGCGATCTTCTCGCTGGTCGCTCCGCGCGCGAACAAGCCGATCTTCCTCGGCCTGGCGGTCCTCTCGTACCCGATCGGCTTCGTGCTCTCGTACGCGATCCTCGGCTTCCTCTTCTACGGCCTGATCACGCCGCTCGGGCTCCTGTTTCGCGCGATCGGGAAGGACCCGTTGAACCGCCGCTTCGATCGAGAGGCTCAAACCTATTGGACCGATCCCCGTCCGCGACGGGGCAAGGCCAGCTATTTCCGTCAGTTCTAGCGCCTCGAGGCCCGGGGCAGACCACGACTTCGCAATCGGAGACCCGCGACCATGACCGAGAGACAGCCCCAGAAGGAAGACTTCACCGCGCAGGCGAGTGGCGGACGCGAGAGCCTCGCGAGCGAGTTCGTCGCCTTCTTGAAGGAGAACAAGAAGTGGTGGCTGGCGCCGATCCTGATCGCGATCCTCGGGCTCGGACTGCTCGTCCTGCTCGGTGGCACCGCGGCGGCCCCGTTCATCTACACGCTGTTCTAGGCGGGCCGGGCCGGGATCAGTGGGCGTTGCCGAGGTCCGAGGCGAGTCCCGCGGCCCGGGTCGCGCTCATCGACTTGGCCTTCAGCTCGACGAAATCCGGCGGGATGGGGCAGAGCTGCTTCGAGTAGGCGGAGAGCAGG
The DNA here is from genome assembly GCA_044379055.1 of Myxococcota bacterium. Classification (GTDB taxonomy): domain Bacteria; phylum Myxococcota_A; class UBA9160; order UBA9160; family UBA4427; genus UBA4427. Next base: position 9,837 of record JBIPOQ010000032.1, on the reverse strand, counting down.
ACCCGATCGGCCAGCAGGCTGATGAGTCGCGGGCAGCCCTGCGAGAACCAGAAGAAGACCCGCTCGACGCCCGGCGCGAAGATCTCCTCGTAGCGTCCGCCGGCGACGTCGATGCGATGGGCGAGGTACGGGCGGACCTGGGCCTCGGTCAGCGGCGACATGTGGTGCTCGATCGCGATGCGCTGGCGAAGCTGGCGGAGCGACGGGCTCGAGAGCTTGCGGATCAGCTCGGGCTGACCGGTCAGGACGATCTGCATGAGCTTCGCCGTGTCGGTCTCGAGGTTCGAGAGCAGCCGGATCTCCTCGAGTGTCGCCGCGTCGAGGTTCTGGGCCTCGTCGATGATGAGCACCGTGTTGCGACCGGTCCGGAGGCGCTCGAGCAGCATCCGATTGATCGCGATCAGGTAGTCGGCAGTCGTCTCGAAGCGGCCCTCGATGCCGAATTCCGCCGCGATCAGCTTCAGCAGGTCGAGGGGCGTGAGCCCGATCGTGTTGATGATGAGGGCGGTGTCGGTGTCGCGCGGGAGCTCGCGCAGGGCGGCGCGGAGGAGGGTGGTCTTGCCGGTACCGACCTCGCCGGTCAGGAGCAGGAAGCCCTTGTGGCGCGTGATGCCATAGACGAGGGTGGCCAGGCCTTCCTCGTGCGTGTCCGACAGCCACAGGAAGCGCGGGTCCGGCGTCAGGGAGAAGGGCAGCTCACGCAGCCCGAAGAAGCTCTCGTACATCGATTCCTGCCGTCTCCCGTCCTGCGCCTTCGGACCCACCCGGACCCGAGCGCTCGAACCTGCCGGGCTTCGACCCCTCTTCGTCGCATCCGACGGTCACCCTTGAGTGGGTCCCCGCCCGCACGCGATTCGGGACTCGGCCCGGCTCGCGATCGCCGGCGGCGATCAGGGCCCACCGCCCCCTGCGCCGTTTCCGCCCTGCGGCCGCAGCGTGTTGACACCGCCGGCCACGGCCCCGACCTGCGCCGCACCGCTCAGCAGGGGCTGCAGCGGGAAGAGCAGCATCTGCATCGCGTAGCCGACCTTGGCGAGCCCCGTCGGCGGGACGACGATCAGATCGCCTTCCTCGACGACGTAGTTCGTCGCCAGGTCGCCGTTCTGGATGTCCTTCAGCCGGACGTTCAGGATCTTCGTCGAGGCGCCGTCGGTTCGGATTACGCGGATCTTGTTGAGACTCGCGAAGGAGCGGGTTCCGCCGACCTGGCCGATCGCCTCGGTGACCCGGGTCTCGGCGGTCAGCGAGAACGTACCGGGCGTCGCGACCTCGCCGTAGATGGTCACGAACTGGCTCGGCGAATCGAGCACGGTCACGCTGACGGCGGCGTCGCGCTTGAATCGCGTGATCTTCTCGCGGATCGCTTCGGCGATCTGCGTCGGCGTCTGGCCCGCCGCCTGGACGTCGCCGATCAGATCGATCGAGATCATGCCGTCCGGACGCACGCGCACCTCGCGCTGGATCTCCGGATCGGGCAGGACGAGGATCCGGAGATTGTCCGGCGCCCCGACCACGTAGCCCTCGATCGGCGGCGCCTGGGGCGGCGGCGTCACGGGTCGCGCGCACGCGAGGGTCGCGAGCAACCCCACCGCGATCAATACGCGCATCGCGTGAAGCGGGGCGAGGCGCGCCGAAGGCGTCCTCGCGATCTCTTCCGATCGATATTCGCTCGTCTGCACTCCGGATCCCCCCCCGAAAGAAGCGCGGCCCCGAAAACGTCCCCGTGACGGATACACGCTATCGGCCTCCCGAGGGTCGGCGCAACCAGCCGGCTCGTCGGGACGCTTGCTCAGTCCTTGATCCAGACGAAGCGGAACATCGTCTGGCCGATCTGGATCTCGTCGCCCTCGTCGAGGGGCGCCGAACGGACCCGCTTTCCGTTGACCCGCGTGCCGTTGGTCGACTGCAGATCCTCGATGACGTAGCCCGGCGCGTCGGCGTCGTAGTGGATCACCGCGTGCTCCCGACTGATGCCCTCGTCGAGGAGCGTGATGTCCGTGGTCGGGTTGCGACCGATCACGATCTCCTCGGTGTTGAGGTCATAGGTCATGCCCTCGAATCCTCCGTTGAGGATCTCGAGGCGCGCGGTGGCGCTCGACGTTTCGATCTCGGCCATGGGCGAATCGCCTCTCGGTGGCGCGGCGGTCGTTCGCTCGATCCCGATCCACGAGTCAGGGGGTGGCTCGCCTATCGGCCTGGCTCCAGACCGCCTTGAGACGACGACGCGGGCTCGCCCCTCATCCGCGCAGGCTTCGGTGGCGGAGGGCCGGGACCGCCTCGCGTACGCGATCGATCCGGTCTTCCCGGCACTCGGCGACCAGGACCGCCGGCTCGTCCCCCGCCTGGGCGATCACGAAGCCCCACGGATCGATGACGAGGGATCGACCATGGCTGGCCCGGTCCGGGGCGTGATGCCCGCACTGCGCCGGGGCGAGCACGAAGCACTGGTTCTCGATCGCCCGGGCGCGGAGCAGGACCTCCCAGTGATCCTTGCCCGTCTCCCGGGTGAACGCGCTGGGGACCAGGATCCACCGCGCGCCGCGATCGACCAGTGCGCGATAGAGCTCCGGGAAACGCAGGTCGTAACAGATGGAGAGGCCGATCCCGCCGAAGGGCGTCGGGACGACGACGAGCTGGTCGCCTGGGGCACAATGACTCGACTCCCGGTAGACGTCGCGTCCGTCCGCGCCCAGTGCGACATCGAAGAGATGGATCTTCCGGTAGCGCCCGACCTCACGCCCCTCCGGCGAGAAGACAAGGGTGGTGTTGTAGACGCGGGCGTCGCCGTCGATCGCTTCGGGCAGGGTCCCCCCGACCAGCCAGACGCCGGACTCGCGCGCCCACCGCGAGAGAGCCTGCACGATCTCGCCGTCCGGTTCCTGAGCGCAGGGATACCGGGTTCCCTCGCGCCGGAGGTAGGCGAAATTCTCGGGGAGGGCGACGAGGCGCGCGCCCTGGGCAGCCGCTTCCCGGACGCCGGCCTCTGCCCGCGCGAGATTGGCCGCCAGATCATCGGTCGAACAGACCTGAACCAGGCCGACGCGCATGGGCGACTAGCCGCGGAACAGGCCCGGATCGATCCCCGTCCGGCGGATCACGTCGTAGAAGTCCTTGCGGTCCTTCTTGGCCATGCGAGCCGCCCGACTGATGTTGCCGCCGCAGCGCCTCAGCAACACCTCGACATAGCGGGTCTCGAAGGCGCGCTTGGCGTCCTTGAAGGACGGAACCGCGTCGAGATCCGTCGCGAGCATCAACGCTTCGGCCGAGATCGCGCCCTGTCCGGAGAGCCGGATCGACTGACGGATCCGCTCGCGCAGCTCGCGCACGTTTCCGGGCCAGGCTTCCTCGAGGAGGAGGCGTCGGGCCTCGCCGTTGAAGCCGATCGCTTCGATCGATTCCTCGGCGGCGAACTCCGCGAGGAAATGCGCGGCGAGCGGCAGGATGTCTTCGCGTCGATCGGCGAGGGCCGCGACCTGGATCCGCTGCCCCCCGATGGCCGCCGTCGCTCCGTCGCGCGCCGCCGTCGCGATCACGCGAACACGGCCGGCCCCGTTGCGCAGGCTCTCGGCGAGGCGCTGGATCACCGTCGGCGCCAGCTGATCGAGGGCCTCGATCAGGAGCGTACCGCCCTGGGCGCGGGCGAGGGCTCCGGACTCCGCAGGGCCTCCGTCGCCGAAGATCTCCCGCAGCTGGGCGATTTCCGAGGTCCCCGCGAGCTGGAGCTCGACGAGGACGTTCCCGGCACGCGGGCTCCACTCGTGGATGGCCCGCGCGAGATGTTTGCGACCCGTCCCGCTCGGTCCCGTGATCAGGACCGGCGAGTCCGAGCGAGCGATGGCGCTCGCTTGATCCACGGCCTCCTGCATCGCGGCACTCGCGGCGACGATGCGATCGCTCCGCCGCCGACCGGTTGCGCGCTGTCCGTTCCTACCGAGGCCCGCATTCGAGCTCGACAGCGAATCCGAAGACCGCGATTCTGAAGTTGTGCGGTCGAGTGTGCTCGTCTCGACTCGCCGGATTCCGAGCGTTGATTGCTGTTCCGACATGGCACGATGCCCCCAGATGTGATCGTCGCGAGACGAGAAGTATTGGGAATTCGGACCTTTGTCAATGGTTTTTGCGGATTCTGGTCGACCGGCGCCCACGAGTTGACGTCGCTTCAGGTCGATGTTACCCCGCCCAGAGCCGCGAAAAACGATAAAAATTGCCGCTTCCGGCCATCGCCGATTCGGCTCCCGCGGGTGATCCATGCTCCAAGCGACTCCGACCTCCCCGACCGGTGCCGGACGGATCCACGTCCTGGCCGATGCCCTCGTCGACCAGATCGCGGCAGGGGAGGTCGTCGAACGCCCCGCCTCGGTGGTGAAGGAGCTCGTCGAGAACAGTCTCGACGCCGGAGCCCGGACGATCCGGGTCGACGTCCGCGATGGCGGGGCCGCCCTCGTCGCGGTCCAGGACGACGGATTCGGGATGAGCCCGGAAGAGCTCCCGCTGGCCCTCGCGCGCCATGCGACGAGCAAGCTTCGAACCGTCGAGGACCTGAGCCAGATCAGGAGCTTCGGCTTCCGCGGCGAGGCCCTGCCGGCGATCGCCTCCGTCTCGCGCTTCCGGATCGTGAGTCGCGCGCGCGGGGCGGAGGCGGGCCACGAGATCCGGATCGACGGCGGGCGACTCCTCTACGCCCGCGCCGCCGGGGGACCGGAGGGGACGCGGATCGAGGTGGCCGACCTCTTCGCTTCCGTGCCGGCGCGGCGCAAGTTCCTGAAGCGCCCCGCCACGGAGTGGGGCCACATCGCCGATTGGCTGGCCCGCCTCGCGATGGCCCGCCCCGAGATCCATCTCGAGATCCACCGCGACGAGCGTCCCGCGACGATCTGGCCCGCCTGCAGCGACCGTCGCGACCGCCTGGCTCTGCTCCTCCCCGACGAGGAGGCGGCGGGTCTCGTCGCCGTCGACCACACGACGGAGGCCGCCCATGTCCACGGCTTCGTCTCGAGCCCGGAGCTGAGCCGCGCGACGGGGCAGGGGCTCCATCTCTTCGTCAACGGCCGTCCGGTGCGCGACCGACTGCTCAGCTTTGCGCTCTGCGAGCCCTACCGCGACCTGCTGCCGCGCGGGCGCTTCCCGATCGGCGTGGTCTTCGTCGACGTGCCGCCGGGGACGGTGGACGTGAACGTCCACCCGGCGAAATGGGAGGTCCGCTTCAGCGATCCCCAGGCGATCCAGCGCAGTCTGCGACACGCGGTCCGCGAGTCGATCGCCGCACGGCGCTGGCTCTCGCTCGCCCCCGTACGCCGGGCCGAGGACGCCGCACGACCGGCGGCGCCGAGCCCGCTGCCCTTCGCGGTCCGCGAGCCGGTTGCGCGCTGGGGGCAGGGGAGTGATGGGGGAGGGGTCTCGGTCGATTGGACCCTGGCCTCGGCCCATCCGAGTCGGCTCGAGCCGGCCGGCCCCGCGATCGCCTCCGATTCCGACGAGCGCGCGTACGAGGGGGAGCGCTCGCAGGTCGATCCCGCAGCGGAGCTCGAGCCCGGGCGCGCCCTGTCGCCGGTCGCGTCGTTCGGCGCGCTGCGCCTCCTCGGGCAGCTCCACGCGAGCTACCTGCTCGCCGAAGGCGAAAAGGGGCTCCTCGTCGTCGACCAGCATGCCGCCCACGAGCGAATCCTCTACGAGCGCCTGCGACGCAGCTGGCTCGAGGCCGGGGTCGCGCGACAGGGCCTGCTGACGCCCCTGGTCGTGAAGGTCTCCCCGGCGGCGGTCGCCGCCGTCGAGGCGTCGCCCGAGCCGATCGCGCGCCTCGGCTTCGAGCTCGAGCCCTTTGGCGACGATGCCGTACTCGTCCGGGCGGTTCCGGCCGAGCTCGTGGACAGCGATCCGGAGGCGCTCGTCCGGGATTTGTCGGCGGCGCTGGTCGAGGGCGAGCCCGGGGCGGAGACCGAGGCGAGCGCGGTGCGCTGGCTGCCGGGGCTCGATCGCATGTTCGCCACCCTGGCGTGTCACGCCGCGCGGCGCTTCGGCGATCGACTGCCCGAGGCCGAGCAGCGGGCGATCCTGGCGGGCCTGGACACGATTCCCTGGGCGCCGACCTGCCCCCACGGTCGGCCCGTCGCGATCCTGCTCGACCAGGCGGATCTCGAGGCGCGCTTCCGGCGCCGCTAGACCGCGCTAGGATCGCGCGCCCTCGCAGCCCGGCGGGCGGGCGAAATGGACGCGATCCCCGGTCCGGGCATGGGCGAGGACTTCCTCCGATGGCGAACGAGCAAGCTCAAGCGAAACGACCGCCGGTCGTCGTCGTGACCGGTCCGACGGCGTCGGGCAAGAGCGCGCTCGCCCTCGAGATCGCGCTGCGTTTCGATGGCGAGATCGTGAACGCGGACTCGATGCAGGTCTTCCGCTTCATGAACATCGGAACGGCGAAGCCCTCGCTCGAGGACCGGCTGCGCGTCCCGCACCACCTCTTCGACGTCGTCGATCCCGACCAGCCCTACAGCGCCGGACGTTATGCGCAGGAGGCGCGGGCCGCGGCCGCCGCGATCCACGCCCGCGGTCGCCTCGTCGTGCTGGTGGGCGGAACCGGGCTCTACATCCGGGCCTTCCTCGACGGTCTGATCGAGACCGGGCAGGCGACGCCCGGCCTGCGCGCGCGCCTCGAGGCCGAGCATGCCCGGGCCGTCGCCGAGCGCGATCCCGGAAGACTCCACCGTCGATTGACCCAGCTCGACGCCGACGCCGCCGACGAGATCCATCCGAACGACGCCCGGCGCACGATCCGCGCCCTCGAGATCCTCGAGCAATCCGGTCGCCCCGCCTCCCGCATGCGCGAGGCCCACGGCTTCCGCGATCGACCGTTCCGGGTGCTGCATCTCTGCATCGATCCCGGCCGCGAGGCGCTGAACGAGCGCATCGCCGCCCGCGCCGAGGCGATGATCGCCGAGGGGCTGCTGCGCGAGGTCCGCGATCTGCGCGAGCGCGGTTACGGCCCGGAGCTGAAGCCGATGCAGGCGATCGGCTACCGCCACATCCAGCCCGTCGTGGACGGCTCGGACACCCTCGTCAACGCGCTCGAGGCGATGAAGGCCGACACCCGCCAGTTCGCCCGCCGCCAGCGCACCTGGATCCGCGCCGTCGCCGGGGTCGAGCATTTCGATCCCGCCGAGCGCGAGGCCGTCCTCGCGCGCGTCGCCGGTTTCCTCACGTCGAACGAAGCCGCCGAGCCGAGTGCGTCCACGCGCCCGGCGCAAGCGCGCTAGGGCTACCCTCCGCCGCCATGACCCGCTCCCGAACCCTCCCCGTGGTCGCGCTCGTCGGTCGTCCGAACGTCGGCAAGTCGACGCTCTTCAACCGCTATGCGGGCTATCGCCGCGCGATCGTCGCCGACGAGCCCGGGCTGACCCGCGACCGGATCGCCGAACGGATCGAGGTCGGGGGCCGGACGATCTGGCTCGTCGACACGGCGGGCCTCGACGTGGCGAAGGGCGACGGGCTCGACGCCGCGGTCCAGGCCCAGGCGCGCTCGGCGGTGGCCGACGCCGACGTGATCCTGTTCATCGTCGACGGCAAGGCGGGGCTCGTCGCCGAGGACGAGGCGATCGCCCATACGCTCCGGCGTTCGGGCAAGCCGCTCGCGCTGCTCGTCAACAAGATCGACCGGCCGAGCCAGCACCGGGAGCGGGTGCACGAGTTCTTCTCCCTCGGCATCCAGCACACCTTCGCCGTCTCCGCCGAGCACGGCGGCGGCGCCTTCGACGCCCTCGAAGAGATCCTCGCGACGCTCCCGATCGACGAGACGACGGAGGCCGAAGACGAGCTCGAGCCGGCGGATGCCGGGGATACACCGCTCCGGATCACCATCGTCGGCCGTCCGAACGTCGGCAAGAGCTCGATCGCGAACAAGCTCGCCGGCGAGGATCGCGTCGTCGTCGCGGACTCGCCGGGCACGACCCGCGATGCGGTCGACATCGAGCTGGTCCGCGACGGTCGACCCTACGTCCTGGTCGACACCGCCGGGCTTCGCAAGGTCGGCCGTCGACAGGGTCCTGGGGAGCACGGCGGGGCGCTGATGACGCTGCGCTCCCTCGAGCGCGCGGACGTGGCGCTGCTCGTCGTCGATGCGGCCGATGGCATGGCCGACCAGGACGCGCGCGTCGCCTCGCTCGTGCGCGAGCACGGCTGCTCCGCCCTCGTGCTCGCGAACAAATGGGATCTCGTCCCGAACGAGCGGCGCGAAGAGGTCCTGGCCGACATCCGCCATGGCCTGCGCTTCATGGCCGACGTGCCGATCGTGCCGGTCTCGGCGCGAACGGGCAGCGGATTCGGGCCGCTCTTCAAGAAGCTGCGCCGGGTCTTCGAAGCCGGCTCGCTCCGGATCCCGACCTCGGACCTGAATCGCTGGCTGCGCGACGTCGCCGAGAAGCACCCGCCGGCGATGGCCGCGCGCGGCCCGTCGCGTCGGCCCAACAAGCTCTTCTACGCCTCGCAGGTCGGTGTCCGGCCGCCGACCTTCGTCGTCTTCTGCAGCGACCCGGAGAATCTCCAGACGTCCTACGTGCGCTTCCTCGAGAACCAGCTCCGCGAGAGCTTCGGCTTCGAGGGCACCCCGATCCGCGTCCGGCTGCGGGCGAGAGGCGGGCGAAAGGGCGAGGACTGAGCCGCTCCGGGCGACCTGAACCCGGGCCCGTGTCCCGGGCCCTCGAAGTCCCGAGGTGCTCGGATACACTCGGGCGCCCAGACCCCCCGCGAATGCGCGCGCCCGGACCCGGGCGCGAGCGAGGATCGATCGGTGAGCAGCAAAGAAACGAATACGGCCGCCCAGACGCTCGCGCAGTTGGAAGCGACCGGAGACCGACTCACGGAGTGGACCTCGCAGCATGCCGCGGCGATCCTCGCGGTGATCGCGACGGTTCTCGCCATCGCTGCCGGGATCGGCTTCTACGTGCAGCATCGCGCGGAGGGTCGACAGGCGGCCGCGAATGCCCTCGCGCTCGCGACGAGCGAGTATCGCCAGGCGATGGGGGCGGATCCGCTCGGGGGCGAGATCCCGGAGCCGGCCAATGCCGAGCTCGCGACCTCGACCCGAACGAAGTTCAGCGAGCGCTTCGCGCAGGTCGCGACCGAGCACCCGCGGACGACCTCCGGGGCGCTGGCCTGGCTCGAGGCGGGCCAGCTCTCGCTCGAGCTCGGCAACCGCGACGAAGCCCGGAGCCGCTTCGAGCAGGCGCGCGATTCCGCGAGCGGAACCGCCGTGGGCGCGCTCGCCTCGATCCGCCTGGCTCGACTCGCCGAGGATGGCGGCGACCTGGCCGGCGCCGCCCAGGCCTTCGAAGCCGCCGCGGCCATCGCGAGCTATCCGCTCCGGGCAGGGGCCCTGGCCGATGCCGCCCGCTGCTGGATCACCGCCGGCGAGAACGAAAAGGGTCTCGCCGCCTACCAACGCCTCGAGGCCGAGTTTCCCGATCAGGCGGTGCCGCCGGCGGTCGAGGCCCTCGTCGAGGAGCTGCGCGCGAAGGCGTGAAGCCGTTCCGAAGGTTCCCGGGGACGAGAGGGACGTCCCGAACGCGATCCGGCCACCCGGATTCGCACCACCGATAAGATAGATTATGTCAACTGAGATCCGACAGGCACGGACCGGTTCGAAGCTCGGGGCGTCCAGGGGCCGCCCCGGATCCCGGCCGCCCGGAACCATGTCCCTCCCGGTCCTCTGCGTCTTCCTGCTCCTCGCACCGACCGTGGGCCAGGCCTCCGACGGCGCCCACGAAGCCGCCGTGGCCGCTTCGCTCGCCGCCGCGTCGCAAGCTTCGACGACCGAATCGGCCACGATGCAGCTCGCCGAGCTCGACG
>JBIPOQ010000392.1:0-4050 GCA_044379055.1 Myxococcota bacterium | reverse complement strand
CCCGCGAGCCCGAGATCCGGCGAATCGAGAAACGGCGTCACCGCCGCGAGATCGAAGTCCGAAAAGCGGGTCTGGAGGTCGAGCACACCCTTGCGCGTCGAGCTGCCCTCGAGCTCGACGCGCCCCCCATCCTCGAGCGTCGCCCGGGCAAAGAGGGCGACGGGGCCGCTTCCCTCGCTCCGCGCATCGAGCGACAGATCGCCGGCGACGTCGACGGCCCCGCGCACGAGGCGGGCCGCGCCGACCCGAAGCTTGCTCTCGAGCTCGACGACCTCCCGCTCCGCCGTCGTCTCGAGCTCGAGATCGCCCGTCAGCTTGCCCGCGAAACGGGTGTCCTCGGGCAGGAGCGGAGAGAGCAGCGAGACGTCGAAGGCGTCGAAGCGCAGCGCCGAACGGAGCTTGCCCGCCCTCGTCCCCGTCGCGTTCACGTCGACGCGCCCGCCGTTCGCCGGGGCGAAGACGGCCTGCACGCGAATCGGCGCATCCGGCTCGAGGCTCTCGAGCCCGAGGGCGAGATCGAGTCTTCCCGAGGCGTCGAGCCGTCCATCCGCATAACGCGCCGACTCGATCACGAGATCGGTCTCGACCCGGGCGAGCGACCCGGCGACGAGGGCGAGCGACACCTCGCCGCTCGCCTGTCCCGCCACCTGCCGATCCGGCCCGACGAGCGGTGCGAAGGGCGCGAGCTCGAGCGCGTCGAGCTGTGCGGTCAGCTCGACGTCGCCCGCCGGGCTCCGCTCGCCCGTGACGTCGGCGCGGCCTCCGGCAGCGGCGGCCCAGGTCGCCTCGAAGCCGATCTTCTCCTCGCCCTTGCGCTGGGCCCGGAGGCCGAGATCGCCCTCGAGGTCGACGCCCCGGGCGCGCACGCGCAGACCGGCGATCTCGAGATCGGTCGCGACCCGTTCGAGAAGGCTGCCCTGACCCGCCACCGCGATCGGGCCCGAAAGCTCGCCCGCCGCGATCTCGAGATCGGAGACGAAGGCCTGAAGCTCGGCGACGCGGATCCCTTCGAGCCCGAGCTCGAGGTCGTAGCGACCGTCGAGGCCGAGCTCGCCGGTCGCCGAGACGCCGCCGAGCTCGCGCTCGTTCGCGAAGACGCGGGTCGATGCCTCGACGTCGAGGGGATCGCCGAGCGAGCGACCGCGAGCGGTCAGCGAGAGGGCGTCGAGGCGCCAGTCGACGGGGGGCGTGAGCGTCCGGTCGTGGACGAGCACCCTCGCCTCTTCGAGGCGCAGCTCGCGCAGGTCGAGCGCGAAGACCCCCGACTCGTCTGCGGCGTCCGCTTCGGGCGGCGCCTCGTCGGTTCGCGCCCCGGCGCGCAGGACCTCGGGCAGGACGAGTCCCTCCGGCGTGCGGGTCGCGACGAGGTCGACGCCGTGGAGGACGAGGGACTCGATCGCGACGCGGCGCTCGAGGAGCGGAAGCCAGGCCAGGCGGAGATCGATGGCCTGGGCGCGGATGCTCGCCTCGGTCGCGGCCGACTCGTCCTGTCCGACCAGCCGGGGCTCTTCGAGGATCACACGCGGCGGGAAGAAGCCAATCTCGAGGCTCTTCCACTCGACGGGGGCACCGAGCGCCGCTCCGGCCCGAGCGGCGAGCGCCGCGCGAAACTCGGGTGTGTTGACGAGGCCCGGCAGCGCGACGACGAGAGCGACGGCCGCTGCGACGAGCAGCGCCCCGACGATCCCGAGCCCGATCCAGAGCCTCGAACGGTCGGACAGCCGATGCTCCTTCTTCAACCGCGGATCTTCCGCACGAGGGCGGTGCGGACCGAGCCCGGCTCGGCCTTGCCCTGGCTCGCCTTCATGACCTGGCCCATCAGGAAGTTGAGCGGCTTGTCGTCGCCCGCGCGGACCTGTGCCACGACGTCGGGATGCTTGGCGATCACCTGATCGACGAAGCCGTCGATGGCCCCCGTGTCGGAGACTGCTTCGAGACCCCGCTCGACCATCAGCCGTTCCGGATCGCCGCCCTCCGCGACGAGCACGGGAAAGATCTCGGCGGCGCTGCGCGCCGTGAGCCGGCCGGCATCGACGAGGCCGATCAGGCCGGCGAGCATCGCCGGAGAGAGCTTCGTCTGCTCGACCTCGAGATCGCGCTCCTTCAGGACGCGGAGCAGGTCCCGGATGATCCAGTTCGAGGCCGCCTTCGGCGCGCCGCAGGCCCCCGCCGTCGCCTCGAAGAAGTCGGCGAGCGTGCGCGAGGTCGTCAGGAGGCCGGCTTCGTAGCCCGTGAGCCCGTACTGGGACTCGAAGCGGGCGCGGCGCGTCTCGGGCAGCTCGGGCAGCCGTGCGCGCACCGCCTCGATCCGGGCCGGATCGATCCGCAGCTCGATCAGGTCGGGATCCGGGAAATAACGATAGTCGTCCGCGTTCTCCTTGAGGCGCTGCACGTGGGTGCGCCGGCGCTCCGGGTCGTAGCCCATGGTCGCCTGGACGACGCTGCCCCCGTCCTCGATGAGCTCGATCTGGCGGATCGCCTCGGCCTCGATCGCGTCCTCGACGTGGGCGAAGGAGTTCAGGTTCTTGATCTCGGTGCGCGTCCCGAAGGTCGACTCGCCGCGCAGGCGGACGGAGACGTTCGCGTCGCAGCGGAACTGTCCCTTCTCCATGTCCGCATCGGAGACCTCGACGGCCCGCAGGATGCCGCGCAGCGTGCGCAGATAGGCGCTCGCCTCCTCGGGCGTCCGGAGATCGGGCTCCGAGACGATCTCGAGCAGCGGGACGCCGGCACGATTGAGATCGATCGCCGAGTCCGCGCCGCCGGCGATGGCGTCGTCGTGGATCGACTTGCCGGCGTCCTCTTCGAGATGCGCGCGCGTGATCCCGATGCGGCGGCGAACGGCGCTCTCGCCCTTTCCGGCCTGGCCGCCGACGTCGATGTCGAGCCAGCCCTGCGAGACGATCGGATCCTCGTACTGCGAGATCTGGTAGCCCTTCGGCAGATCCGGATAGAAGTAGTTCTTGCGCGCGAAGACCGAGACCGGGTTCACCGTCGCGTGGATCGCGAGCCCGAGCCGAATCGCGAGCTCGACGGCCTGCTCGTTGAGGACGGGCAGCACGCCGGGGAGCGCGAGGTCGATCTCGTGGACCGCGTGGTTCGGCGGCTCGCCGTAGAGAACCGGCGCCGGGCTGAAGAGCTTCGAGGCGGTCTTGAGGTGGGTGTGGACCTCGAGGCCGATCACGAGCTCGTAGCGCTCCCGCCAATCCGCCATCACGCCCTCCCTTGCGCGGAGGCCGCGGGCGGCACGAGCCGATGATGGGGCGTGCGGCGCTCGAAGGCGTCCCCGACACGCATCAGCGTCACCTCGTCGAGGGGCTTGCCGAGGAGCTGAAGGCCGACGGGCAGCCCGTCCGCGAGGCCGCAGGGCAGAGAGAGCGCGGGCAGGCCCGCGAGGTTCGCCGAGACGGTGTAGACGTCGGACAGGTACATCGCGAGCGGATCCCCGCTCTTCTCGCCGAGCCGGAAGGCGGTCTCCGGCGCCGTCGGCGTCAGGATCACGTCGCAGCCCCGGAAGGCCTCTTCGAAGTCGCGCCGGATCAGCGTGCGGACCCGCTGCGCCTTGCCGTAGTAGGCGTCGTAGTAGCCCGCCGAGAGCACGTAGGTCCCGAGCAGGATCCGCCGCTTGACCTCGGCGCCGAAGCCCTCCGAGCGCGAGCGGCGATAGAGATCCTGGAGATCGACTGCGTCCTTCGCGCGCCGGCCGTACCGGACGCCGTCGAAGCGGGCGAGATTGCTCGAGGCCTCGGCGGTCGCGATCAGGTAGTAGGTCGCGATGGTATGCGTCGTGTGGGGAAGCGAGACCTCGACGAACTTCGCGCCGGCGCCCTCGAGGACCGCGATTGCCTCCCGGACCCGGGCGAGCACGCCCGGATCGACGCCTGCTTCGACGAAGTACTCCCTGGGCAGGCCGATCGTCAGGCCGGCGACGTCACCGTCGAGGCGCTCGCAGACCTTCGGCGCGGGCTGCGGCAGCGAGGTCGAGTCCCGCGGATCGTGGCCCGCCATCTGCTCGAAGAGGACCGCACAGTCCGAGACGCGTCGGGCGAA
>JBIPOQ010000391.1:0-4051 GCA_044379055.1 Myxococcota bacterium | reverse complement strand
AGCTCCTCGATCGCCTCCTGCGGCGTGTGTCCCGGAATCGCGGCCACCGGGATCAGGCGGTCGGTCGTGCCCTCGAAGGCGTCGCGGTGGTAGCGGTTGAGCGCGCGGCAGGCGCCGCGGCGGATCTCCGCGTTCGGGACCTGCAGGAAGGCGAGCCCCGTGCTTGGATACACGACGGAGACGTCGCAGCCGAGCTCGTCCATCCGCTCGCGCAGGTAGCGCGGAAAGCAGGCGGCGGCACGGTCGCGGGCGTCGCGCATCGGCCGCGTCCACCAGGGGGACTTCGTCAGGTGCTTGCGCTGGCGTTCGGCAGGGGTGTGTTCGTACCAGTCCGCGGCGGCGCCGAGCACGCCCTTGAACAGGAGATTGAAGTCGGTCGAGATGCCGACGTCGCGCAGATAGGTGCCGAAGGCCGGGAGGTATTCGCTGGTATGGCCGTCGGCGTCGATTACCGGATGGGCGAGGCGATCGCGGATGATCCGGGACGGAGAGGGATTCATGCGACGACTCCGGCCGCGCGCAGGGCGGCGATGCGTTGAGGATCGAGACCGAGGCGTTCGGCGAGCACCCGGTCGGTGTCCTGGCCGAGGGTCGGCCAGCGCGGCGGCGGGGCCGCGGATCGCGTCGGCGCTTCCGTGTCCGCGGCGCCGCCCTGCGTGGTCTCCCCGAGCCGATCGAAAGCGATCGGATTGGCGACGACGAGCACGCGCCGCTCGGGCGTCTCGTGCTCGACGATGAAGTCGCGCTGCCGCACGTGCGGATCGGCGGCGATGTCGGCCGCCGTATGGACCGGCCCGGCCGCGACACCGTGGGCCGCGAGGATCGCCGCGGCCTCGCTCTTGCTGCGTTGCAAAGCCCAGGCTTCGACGCCCGGCCGGATCACGTCGTGCATGTGATCCGACCAGCCGCGTCGCGTCGCGAGCCGCGGATCGCGCACCCACTCCGGATGGCCCACCGCCTCGGCGAAGCGCGGGAAATGCGGCTCGCGCACGACCTCGACCGTGAACCAGCCGTCCTTCGCCCGGAAGGCGTGAAGGATGCCGATGCCCTCCGTCGCCCGCGACGGCTCGACGCCCATGCTCGCCGGATGGACGACGTCGGCCACCGCGATCATCGAGTCGTACATCGAGATGTCGACCCGACAGCCGAGACCGCTGCGATCCCGCTCGCGCAGGGCGGCGAGCACGCCGATCGTGGCATGCAGGCCGGGGGCCGTGTCGCCGAGGGCGCCCGCCAGCGCCGGGCGAGGCGGAGCATCCCCGTCGCGGCTGTACTCGTAGAGGCCGGCCATGCCCTCGACGATCGGCGCGTAGGCGGCCCGGTCGCGGTAGGGGCTCGGCGGGTCCGTTCGGTTGCCGAAGCCCGAGATCGAGACGTAGACGAGGCGCGGATGACGCGCGGCGAGCGCTTCGTATCCGATCCCGAGCTTGTCGGCGGCGCCGGGTCGGAAGTTCTCCGCGACGACATCGACCGCGCCGGCGAGCTCGAGGAAGAGCGCCCGCCCTTCGTCCTGCTTCAAGTCGATCGCGATGCTCTGCTTGGCGAGATTGTTGCGCAGGAAGGTCGATCCGGTCGCGCGGCCATCGCGGTCGGTGATCGTGGGGCGGCCGTGTCGACCGGCCTCGCCTTCGATCGGCTCGACCTTGAGGACGGCGGCGCCCATCAGCGCCATCAGCTGGGTCGCGTGGGGCAGCGCGTGCATCTGCTCGGCGGCGAGCACCGTGATGCCTTCGAGCGGGCGGATCATGTCGGCTCCCCGGGAATCGCGCGGGCGCGGCGCAGCCCGGCGATGCGCTCGTCGTCGTAGCCGAGGACCTCGCGCAGCACGCGCTCCGTATGCTCGCCGCCCCGCGGCGACCGCGTCGTGGCGACCGCCCGCTCGCCGTCGATCCGGATCGGCGGCGCGACCAGCCGCAGGCCGTGGACCCGCTCGTCGAGCCAGAGGCCGCGCGCTTCGAAGTGCGGGTCGTCGTGGGTCTCGCCGCCCTGGTGGACGGGCGCGCCGGCGACGTCGGCCTTGATGAAGAGGGCGATCCACTCGGCCTGTGTGCGCAGCGCGAAGATCCGGCACAGCTCGTCGCGCAGGGCCTCGTTGCCGTAGTCGTGGTCCGCATGGGGACGCCCCGGCCAGCGCTCGAAGAGGTCGGGCCGGCCGATCGCCTCGCAGAAGTTCTTCCAGAAGCGCGTCTCGGTCGCCATCAACAGGACGGGGCCGTCGGAGGCGTCGTAGTACTGGTAGCGGACGTCGCGCGCCGTCAGGTCGTGCTCGCCCGTCTGGCCCGCGCCTTCGGCGGCGGATTCGAGGGAGAGCAGGGCCTCACGATCGGATCGATCGCTTCCCGCGACACGCGCCGCTTCTGCATCGTGTGCGATCCGCCAACCGTTCCACGCCGCCGCCGCGTCGGCCTGGCTGACTTCGACCTGACAGGACTCGCCGGTCGCTCGCGCGCGCAGCACGCAGGCGAGGATGCCGAGCGCGGCGTAGAGCGGTCCGGCCTCGAGGCCCTGCCAGACGTGGCCGAGCGGTCGAGCGGCGCGGCCATCGACCCGGCGCGGCGGCGCGAGGCCGGCGAAGGCGTCGAAGGCGAGGCCGTGAGACCCGAGGTCGCGGTAGGGGCCCGAGCTACCCCAGCCCGAGACCGAGGCGAAGACCAGCCGCGGATTGATCTTTCGCAGCGCCTCGTAGCCGAGGCCTCGCCGCTCGAGGGCGCCGGCGCGCATGCCCTCGACGACGACGTCGGCGGTGCGGACGAGATCGCAAAAGACCGCCTGGCCCTCGGCGCATCGCAAGTCGAGCATCAGGCTCGTCTTGCCGCGATTCCAGCGCCGCGTCGCGCTGCTCTCGCCGCGAAACGGAACGCCGAGCAATCGCGCCGGATCCCCGAGCCCCGGCTCCTCGACCTTGATCACCTCGGCGCCGAGATCGGCGAGATGCATGCCGGTCGCATCGGGCGCGAACATCGCGACTTCGACGACGCGCAATCCCGAGAGAGGAAGCCCTTGCATGGCAAAGACTCTCTCCCAGGGCATCGACCGCGTCAACGCGAAGGATCGGCTCGAGCGGCCCGCTCCCGAGCCGGACCGAAGCCGCTTTTCGGCTCTCGATCCGACCCGGGAGTGCTCCGTTCGAACGAACGCAGAGGCTCCGCTGCTCCGCGGCGGAGTCCGTCCCTCCTCAGTCGAGGGTCGGCGCGAGCGGAGTCGGCCGGCGATGGCGCGTCGCCGCCTCGTAGCTCGAGGCGATCGAGATCAGCGTCGCCTCGCTGAAGGCGCGGCCGACGAACTCGAGCCCGACGGGAAGCGCGGCCGCCGTGACCTGCGTTCCCCCGCCCGCGATCCGATCGACGACGGTCGTCGTGAACCCCGCCGGCACCTGGACGCTGGGCAGGCCCGACGCGGAGCTCACGATATTGCCGCCCGCGGCTCGGAAACCGACTGTAGGCTCCCCGGGCGCGCCGACCCGGGTCGCCGGGACCGTCTTCATCGGAAATACGATCGCGTCGAGCTGGTGATCGGCCATCAGCTTCACGACCAGCTCCTGGATGAAGCGTCGCCGCAGCTGGCGCTCGACGTATTCGGGATCGTTCAGAGTGGTGCGCGCTCCGTCGTTGATGAGGTTCGTCCGGAAGCCCGCCGAGAAGAACGGACCGGTGGCGATGAAATCGTCGAGCGTTCGGATGACGGGATCGCCTCGTCCGACCAGATACCGGTTGAACGCGAAGGCGAACTCGAAGGCGTTGGTCCGAGCGTCGGTGATCATGCGCATGAACCCGGGGTTCGGGCAGTCGCCGGCGATCGTCGTCGCGCTGTCGCAGGTGAACGCCCAGTTCAGGCTCGGATAGAAGGCAGGATCGAGGGTCGGCAGAAGCTCCCCGACGGCTTCGTCCACCGGCAGCGAATCGACGATCGTCGCACCGAGCGCCTCGAGATCGTCGAGCGCTCGCTCGGAGATCGCGACGGACTCC
Organism: Myxococcota bacterium; assembly: GCA_044379055.1. GTDB lineage: Bacteria > Myxococcota_A > UBA9160 > UBA9160 > UBA4427 > UBA4427. Next base: position 86 of record JBIPOQ010000391.1, on the reverse strand, counting down.
TCGTCGGCTGCGGCATAGGGCGTCATCAGCTCGCGGATCACCCCGATCCGCCGCCCCTTCAGCTTGCCGGGGCGCGCCCAGACCGC
>JBIPOQ010000390.1:0-4055 GCA_044379055.1 Myxococcota bacterium | reverse complement strand
TTGCAGGTCTGCCTGGTCCATGCGCGAGAAGGTCCGCAGGTCCTGGACGATCTGCTTGACCCGCTCGGTGCCCTCGCGACTGCGCTTCAGGAGCTTCGTGATCGCGTCGCGGATCTTGACCGTGTCCTCGCCGCGCTCCTGGGCCCGCGCGAGCTTCTCGATGAACTCGTCGAGGAGCTGGAGATTCGCGTGGACGAAGCCGATCGGGTTGTTCAGCTCGTGGGCGACGCCGGCGACGAGCTGGCCCAGGCTCTTCAGCTTCTCGCTCTGCATGAGCTGCATCTGGATCTCGCGCAGCTCGCGGGTCCGCTCCTCGACGCGCGCTTCGAGGGACTCGTTCAGCTTCGCGATCTCGTCGAAGGCCTTCGCGTTCTCGATCGCGATCGAGCTCTGGTTGGCGAGCGTTCGCAGCAGCTGGCGATCGTCGGCGGCGAGACGTTCGCCCGAGAGCTTGCGGCCGACGGCGATGACGCCGAGCAGATCGACGCCGAACAGGATCGGGACGAGCAGTTCGATCTCGAGCGAGTCGTAGATGTCCCAGCAGCTCTCTCGGTGGTCCGGATCGGGATCGTCGTCGAAGTCGGCGCGAGAGAGGTCCTCGCGGCGCATCCAGAGGTGCTTCCAGATCGGGTGGTCCGAGGGGATCTCGAGGTCGATCTCGGACTGCTCCCAGTCGCCGCGCCAGGCCGAGACGCGCAGGACCCGATCGCGGTCGTCGAAGAGCAGCACCATCGCGCGCGAGACGCCCATCGTATCGGTCAGCGCGACGAGGATCCGGTCGCCGATCTCGCTCATCGAGAGCATCGAGACCATCGCCTCGGAGATCTCGCGAACCGCCAGCCGGTAGCGCGACCGATCGCGGTCGAAGAAGTTGTCGACGAGCCGCTGCATGCGCTCGCGCACCGGATTGAACGCCAGGATCGCGAGAAAGAGCAGCACGACCTGGACGCTGCGGACGTTGACCCCGTAACGGGCGACGAGCTCGTCGGCGAAGGTGATCATGAAGGCGAAGACGCCCGTGATCGCGAGGGTCGCCGCGCCGTAGGCGGCGGAAGAGCGCGCCGCGAGCCGGAACTCGAAGAGCTGCTTGCGCACCATCCCGTAGCCGACGGCGATCGGGAAGAACCCGACCCAGAGCAGCGTGACGTACCAGGGCAGCGCGCTCGGGACGAGCCATTCGCCGAGCAGCGCGAGCAGGGCGGGCAGCAGGCTGACGATGCCTGCGACGAGCATCAGGTCCGCGCGGTCTCCGATGCCCGCCTGCTGGGCCTGGCGTCGGCTCGCGGCGAGGATCCCGAGCGAGACGAGGGACGCGCCGATGCCGAAGATGAAGGCGCTGGTCGCGATCCACGCGGGCGGGATCGAGAGCATCGACTGCCCGACGATCCCGAGCAGGATCACGCCGGCGATCGCGTAGGGCACCAGGCGGATCCGGCGTCGCTTCGCGACCCAGCGCGGCTCGATCGGGTAGGTCGTGAAGAGATGGAAGGTCGTGGCGCCGAGGAAGGGCAACGTCGCGAGCACGCGGGTCGGCGCCCAGGGAATGATGTCGACGCGAATCGCGCTCGAGATCAACACCGACATGGTCGAGCAGTACAGCAGGAGCGCCCACGACTCCGGCGACGCCTGTCGCGACCACCACACGCCGAGCGCGACCGCGAGGTAGAGCGAGCTGACGAGCAGCAGGCCGAGATGGAGCAGCACGTCGGAGGGCTTCTCGACCTCGTCCGCGGAGACCGGAAAGAGCGGAACGGAGAGGATCGCGCCGTCGGGCTTGCGAAGTCTGTACTCGGCAACGACCCCGATCGCGAGCTTCGGCCGCCAGAGGCTCTCGAGCGCGGGGACACCGTCGACGCTGAGCAGCTGATCGCCTTCCTCGATACCGAGCCGGGCGGCGGCGGCGCTCATCGCGTGCACGACGGGCATGCCGGCGATGATCGAGGTGCGCACCGGGAGATGCGGGCCGGTGCGCGGCGAGACGAGCACGAAGACGGAGAGACCGATCCCGACGAGGGCCCAGATCGCGGCGAGCGTGCCCGTCAGCTGCCGTATCCATCGCGTCGTATCGGGATGCATCGAGCGGGCGCCTTTCGGGTCTGCCTTCGCGCAGGAGACCGGGAGGCGGAAGCTCCCGGACGACCGGCAGGCCAGCCGAGCCCGGCGCGCGCGCGAGCGAGCCCGTCCGGTCGACCGACCTCACGAGGCGCGCGCGGAAAGTAGCCCAGGCCGAGGACCGGCTTGACCGGTCGCTCGGGGCCGCTCAGCGGGGGGCGGATTCCTGTCGCAGGGCTTCCGGGGCGAGGGGCGTCGGGGGCGGGCCGTAGTTGAAGCCGCGTGTGTTGAGGACGACGACCCCGGGCTGGATCTCGATGCCCGGCACGCCGGGGCGGCTCGCGTTCGCGACGTCGCTGGCGGGCACGATCGGATAGGCGGCCGGCGCCGACGGGACCACGGTGGGCGAGGGGGACGGCACGGGCCCTTCGGCGGCCGCGACGAGCTCCGGGTCGACGCTCATGAGCGCCTCGTCCTCGGCGCGCACGACGCGCACCCCGGGCGAGAGAAGCGCGAGGGTGGCGACGACGCAGGCCGTCCCGACGATCTCGCCGAGCCGACGCCAGGGCTTCGCTTCAATAGGCATCGCGGGTGCACCTCGCCGGGTTCGACCCCCCCATTCGCCACGCGCGGCCCGGCGCCGGACGAGCGATCGAAGGGATCCCCTGGCGCCATCGGCCGCGGGCCGGATCCTCTTGAGGTCGCCCATCACCGACGAGCCCTCCGGCCCGCCGCGATGCGGCCCGATCTGCCGGCTAGATGCCGGACCCGTCCGCCTCGGCCTGGACGTGGATCCCGCATTCCTTGATCCCGTCGCTCTCCCACCACCAGCGCCCGGCCCGCGGATCGTCGCCCGGACCGATGGCCCGGGTGCAGGGCTCGCAGCCGACCGAGGGATAGCCCTCGCGATGGAGTCGATTGACGGGGACCTTGTGCTCCCCCACGTAGTCGAGCACCCGCTCGTGGGTCCAATCCGCGAGCGGCGCGAGCTTCACGATGCCGCCCATCCCCGGATCGATCGCGAGCTTGCGCGTCTCGGCGCGATTGAGATTCTGGTCCCGGCGCAGCCCCGTGATGTAGGCATCGAAATCCGCGAGGTAGCGCCGCATCGGGAGCACCTTGCGGACCTGGCAGCAGAGCTTGCGATTCTCGACCGACTCGTAGAAGGCGTTCATGCCCTTCGCGCGCACCATCCCCTGGACTTCGCCCGCGTCGGGGAACACGACCTCGACCTGCTTGTCGTAGCGGTCGCGCACCCGATCGATCAGGTCGTAGGTCGCCGGATGGAGTCGGCCCGTATCGAGCACGAAGATCCGCGTCGTCGGATCGATGGCATGGAGCATGTCGATCAGGATCATGCCCTCTGGCGCACCGAAGGAGGAGGAGAGCGTCAAGCGGGGATGAAATTTCTTGACGGCCCAGCTCAGAATCTCCTGGGCGGACCACGACTCCAGCGCATCGCGCCGAATCAAACCCAAAATCTCGTCGGCAAAGGGCTTTTTGGCGAGGGCATCGATCGCGACCAGAGCCATCGGGGGGACTCCTCGACCGATCGGGCGGAGACTGCCCGTTTCTGGGGGTTGGGATCGGTCGTCTGCGGAGGATCCTGAGTACTACAGCCCAGTCCGGACGGCAATTTCCATACTATCAGAGTCGTTAATATCCGACTCGGGCGCTACGTCTTCGAGCCCCGCCGTCGCTTCGCGAGCTCCGCCTCCACCGCGCGCACCTTGTCTTCCATATGCACCGCCGGCTTGTCCCGGCGCTCGTCCATCTTGATCACTGTCCCGACCCGGACCGCCCCGGCGGCGAAGACCGCGGCCTGCATGGCCGAGATCACGGCGAAGAGATCCGCCGGCTCGCCCTCGAGCGTCGTGAACATGGAATCGAGCTGCCAGCGGACGCGATCCTGCGCTTCGAGCACGGCGATCGCCGCGGCGACGTACTGCGAGACCGAGACGCCGACCCCAACCGGAGAAATGCTGATCGCCGCGATCGCCACG
>JBIPOQ010000389.1:0-4057 GCA_044379055.1 Myxococcota bacterium | reverse complement strand
AGCTCCTCGAGGCCGATGCGGAGCTCGGTGCGCGCGAGGCTCGCGCCCAGACAGAAATGGATCCCGAAGCCGAAGGCGAGATGGTTGTTGGGCGAGCGCCCGGGATCGAAGCGGTCCGGATCGGCGTAGGCCCGCGGATCGCGATTCGCGGCAGCCCAGAGCAGATGGACCCGCGCGCCCTTCGGAATCGTCCGGCCGTGGAGCGTCACGTCCCGGCGGACGACGCGCGAGAGGCCCTGGACCGGCGACTCGAAGCGCAGGATCTCCTCGACCGCGGCGGGCAGCAGGGACGGATCCTCCGCGAGGCGCCGCTTCCACTCCGGATGGCGGTCGAGGAGCCAGATCGCGTTGCCGAGCGCGCTGGTCGTCGTCTCGGTGCCGGCGACGAGGAGGGTGAAGCAGAGGCCGAGCAGCTCGCGCTCGGACAGCGCCCCGCCGTCTTCGGCGGGCGAGAGCAGCAGGCTGATCAGGTCCTGCCCCGGCTCGCGTCGGCGTCGCGCGAAGACGTCCTCGAGATAGGCCTCGAGCTCCCGTTGTGCGGCACGGATCGTCTCGGGATCGGCACCGCTCGAGTAGACGATGGCGTCCCCGCAGCGCTTGAAGAGCGGCCGCTCGCTCGCGTCGACGCCGAGCAGCTCCGCCATCACGGCGATCGGCAGCGGATCCGTGAAGTGCTCGAAGGCGTCGATCTCGCCGTCCTCGGGCCACTCGGCGAGGAGCTCCCGGGCGATCTGGCGCACGCGCGGGGTCAGGCTCTCCATGCGCCGCGGCGTGAAGGCGCGCATGACGTGCCGGCGCATCGCCGTATGCGCCGGCGGGTCCATCACGATGATCGTCGGCTCCTCGGGCTTGAAGCCCGAGGGCACGATGCCCTCGCCCGACGCGAAGGTCTCGGGATCCTTGACCGCCGCGAGGAGGTCGGCGTGGCGCGAGAGGACGAACAGGTTCCGCTTCACGCAGAAGTGGACGGGCTCCTCGTCGCGCAGCCAGGCGTAGACCGGATGCGGATCGTCGCTCGTCGTCTGGATCAGGGGATCGAATTCCATCGTCGTGCTCCCGGCCCGCGAGACGCGGCCCCGGCTCGTCTCAGCCGAGCTCGAGCCAGGCGCTCTTCGTCTGCTGGTAGCCTCGAAGGCTCTCGAGCCCCGAGTCGCGGCCATAGCCCGAGTCCTTGTAGCCGCCGAAGGGCACGGCCCAGTGGATCCGGCGGTAGCTGTTGATCCAGACGGCGCCGGCCTGGAGGTCGCGGACGAAGCGGTGGGCGCGCGTGAGGTTCTGGGTCCAGACGCCGGAGGCGAGGCCGTAGGTCGTGTCGTTCGCGATCGCGAGGGCCTCGTCGTCGTCGTGGAAGGGAATCGCGCAGGTCACCGGGCCGAAGATCTCCTCCTGGCAGACGCGCATGTCGTTGCGCGCCCCGCGGAAGAGCGTCGGCGCGACGAAATAACCCTTCGCGAGCGGCGAGTCGGCGGCGAAGTTCTCCGGGCCGAAGCGGCCGCCGAAGGCGATCTCGGCGCCTTCCTTGCGTCCGAGCTCGATGTAGTGCTTGACCTTCTCGAACTGCTCGGCGAAGGCGATCGGGCCCATCGTCGTCGACGCGTCGAGGGCATTGCCGAGGCGGACGGCCTGCTTCACGTGCTTCTCGATCCGTTCGAGGAAGGCGTCGTAGATCGTGTCCTGGACCAGCAGCCGCGAGCCGGCGACGCAGGTCTGGCCGGCGCCGCCGGTGAAGATCGCGGCGGTGCTCGCGCCGATCGTCGCCTTCTCGAGGTCGGCGTCGGCGAAGACGATGTTCGGGCTCTTGCCGCCGAGCTCGAAGGCGAGGGGCTTGAGGCCGGGGGCGGAGCGTTCCGTGATGCGGCGCGCGGTCGCGGTCGAGCCGGTGAACGAGATCTTGCGGACGTCGGGATGGCGCACGATCGCGTCGCCGGCGACCTCGCCGAGGCCCGCGACGACGTTCACGACGCCGGGCGGGAAGCCCGCCGCGTCGAAGAGCGGCGCGATCGCGAGGATCGAGGCCGAGGCCTGCTCGGCGGGCTTGAGCACGACCGTGTTGCCCGCGGCGAGGGCCGCGCCGACCTTGGCCGCGAGGATCGCGAGGGGCGAGTTCCAGGGCACGATCAGGCCGACGACGCCGAGGGGCTCGTGGAGCGTGAAGTTGAAGCTCGTCTTCGAGACCTCGATCGTCTCGCCGTGGATCTTGTCCGCGGCGCCGGCCCAGTAGTTCATCATCTCGGAGACGGAGGGGAGGTCGCCGGCCCGGGCCTCGGCGATCGGCTTGCCGTTGTCGCGGCATTCGATCGTCGCGAGCTCTTCGGCGTGCTCCGCGATCTTGCGCGCGACGGCGCGCAGGAGCCCCGCCCGACCCATCGCGGGCAGCGCGCGCCAGGGTCCCCGGAAGGCCCGCTTCGCCGCCTCGACGGCGGCCGCGACGTCGTCGACGTCGCCGGCCGGGATCTCGATCCAGGGCGTACCGAGAGAGGGATCGATGCTCGGGAGATAGTGGCCCGCGCGGGGGGCGACCCGACGTCCGTCGATCCAATGGTCGACTCGACCGTTCGGCAGTAGCGTACTCATGCGAGCCTCCAGTTCAGCCATTCATGCGAGGGGGAGCGGACGCCGGGATCGTACGATCGCCGGGTCCGGAGGAAACGACCATGCGCGCCGCCGTGATGCACGAACCGAATCGCCCTCTCGTGATCGAGGACGTCTCCGTCGAGAGCCCGAAGGCGGGCGAGGTCGTCGTCGCCCTCGCGGCCTCGGGCGTCTGTCGTTCGGATCTGCACGCCTGGCATGGCCGGACGGCCTTCATCGCACCGCCGGTCGTGCTCGGCCACGAAGGCGCGGGAACGGTCGTCGAGGTCGGTCCCGGGGTCACGTCGGTCGCGAAGGGCGACCCGGTCGTGATCGCGCTCTACGGGCCGTGCGGGCAGTGCGGCGAATGCCGCACGGGCGACGTCACGCGCTGCTGGAGCGAGATCCGCGTCCACAACATGCACGGCCGCATGGCCGACGGCACGACGCGCCTCTCGCTGCGCGGCCAGGCGGTCGTTCCGATGGTCGGCGCCGGGACCCTCGCGGAGCTCTCGGTCGTGCGCGAGGCGCAGGTCGTGAAGATCGATCCCGGGATTCCGCTCGGGCTGGCCTGCCTCGCAGGCTGCGGCGTCACGACGGGGGTCGGTGCCGTGCTCAACGTCGCCGAGGTCCGCGTCGGCGCGAGCGTCGTCGTGATCGGCTGCGGCGGGGTCGGGCTCAACGTGATCCAGGGCGCGCGGATCGCCGGTGCGGCGCGCATCATCGCCTGCGACACGCAGACCGGGAAGCTCGATCTCGCCGCCGATCTCGGGGCGACGGACGGCCTCCTCGTGCGCGAAGGCGAGGACCTCGTCGCGGCGATCAAGGCCCTCGTGCCCGGCGGCGTCGACTACGCCTTCGAGGTGATCGGCCGGCCGGAGGTCGTGCGCACGGCGTTCGCCGCGACCCGGATCGGCGGCACGACCGTCATGGTCGGGTCGCCCGCTCCCGGCAGCGAGATCTCGGTCGACGGCCGGATGCTCTTCTCGGATCGGCGTCTGCTCGGCACGACGGGCGGCGGGAACATCCCCGCCCGCGACATCCCGCGGCTGATGAAGCTCTATCAGGCGGGGCGCCTCGATCTCGAGCGGCTGGTTTCCCAGCGGATTCCGCTCGCGCGCGTCAACGAGGCCTTCTCGGCGCTCGAGCGCGGCGAGGGCGCCCGGACGGTCGTCGAGATCTGAAGCGGCGCAGACGCGCATGCGAGGCCTTTCGAGCAGGGCTGCCTCAGCTCGGGATCCAGTCGCCGGCGACGGTGACGCGGTGCATGATGCGCCGCTCCGAGTAGTCGGCGGTCGCGTAGTGCTGCGTACAGCGGTTGTCCCAGATCGCGATCGAGTCCTGCTCCCAGTGGAAGCGGACCTGGATCTCCGGCGAGCGGACCCAGTCGAAGAGGAACGCGAGCAGCGCGTCGCTCTCGGCTTCGCTCATGCCGCGCAGGTCGGTCGTGAAGTTCGAGTTCACGGAGAGGACTTTCCGGCCGGTG
>JBIPOQ010000388.1:0-4058 GCA_044379055.1 Myxococcota bacterium | reverse complement strand
CCGGTTCGTTCTGGTCGTTGCTGAAGGAGGCGAAGCCGTCGACCTGCTTCGGATCGAGGCCCGCATCGCGGCAGGCGGCGAGGATCGCCCGCAGCGTCAGGACGTACTCGGGCTCCGTCGCCTGGCCGCGCTTGGAGTAGGTCGACTCGCCGACCCCGGCGATCGCGACCCGGCCCCGGAGGCTGCGTGTCATCGGTGGGCTCCTTGCTCCGGCGGGCGTTCGGGCGGCGGGATCTTCAGAACGCGGGCGCCGGCGCCACGCCTTCGGGCGTCGGCTCGCCGGCCATCACGACGACCCGCCGCGCGAAGCGCCAGCGTCCGTCCTGCCGGACCAGCTCGTCGTGGTACCGCCCGATCGTCGCGATCGAGAACGTCTGTCGCCCTTCGAGGTCGACGGCGCTCGAGAAGGCCGAGAGATCCGTCCAGGCCCGAGCGCGGTCCGGTCCGAGCAGGTCGACGACCGGCGTCAGGATCACGTGCTTCCCGGGCGAATCGGGCTGCATCCCGCCGATCCCGGCCGCGATCGCCTCCCGTCCCCGCCAGGTCTGTCCCCAGACCTGGAAGACCGCGTCCTCGGCGAACAGCTCGCCCCACTCGGCGATGCGCTTCGAGTCGAGGAGCTGGGCGTAGATCGCCATCAATCGTCGGATCGCTTCGAGGGCTTCGAGATCGGCCATCGCCGCACTTTACCAGAAGCGCGATCCGCGCCACGATCGTTTTTCGAGCCCCTCCCCGCTCGCATTCGGAGGAACCCATGGATCCGTCGGACATTCTTCTCACCGACCGCGTCGCCATCGTGACCGGCGCCGGCCAGGGCATCGGCGAGGGCATCGCGAAGGGCTTCGCGCGCTTCGGGGCCCGGGTCGTCATCGCCGAAAAGAACGCCGAGACGGGGGAGCGCACGGCGGCGGCGATCCGCGCCGGAGGGGGCGATGCGCTCTCGATCCCGACGGACGTCCGCGATTTCGAGCAGGTCAAGGCGATGGTCGACCAGACCGTGCGCCATTACGGCCGCGTCGACATCGTCGTCAACAACGTCGGCGGGGTTCGTTATGCGAAGTTCCTCGACCTCGGCCAGAAGGGCTGGGGAACCCATACCCGGCTCAACTTCGACGGCCTCTTCGGCCCGACCGACGCGGCGGTCCGCGCGATGATCGCCGGCGGCCGCGGCGGCGTCGTCCTCAACGTCGCGAGCATCGAGGCTCTGCGCGCGGCGCCGATGTTCTCGGTCTACGCCGCCTGCAAGGCCGGCATGGTCAACTTCACGCGCTCGCTCGCCCTCGAGCTCGCCGACGAGGGCATCCGCGTCAACGCGATCGCGCCCGACATCGTCGACACGCCCCATCTGCGGGAGTTCGAAGGCAGCGCGACCGGCGGAACCCGCGAGGCCCGCGAGCGCGGCATCCCGCTCCGCCGCCCCGGGACGGTCGAGGACTGCGCGAACGCCTGCATCTTCCTCGCCTCGGACATGGCGAGCTACGTGACGGGCGTGACGCTCTCGGTCGACGGCGGGACCTACGCCTCGAGCGGCTGGACGCGCAATCCGGACGGGAGCTGGGGCTTGTTCCACTGAGCCGCGGCGGACGCCGAGGGCGGCTCAATCGACCTCGACGAAGGTGTGGTCCGGATAGTTGGCGCGCAGCATCTCGAGGAAGCTCTTCTTCCAGGGGCGTGCGGGTCCCGTGATCGCGCGTCGCCTCGTCGGATCGGCGACGCCGCCGTAGTAGCCTGCCTTCGGGTCCTCGATGAATTCGACGTCGAGCCGGGCGATCCGCGCCATGTACTCGCACATGTCGCGCTCGTCGACGTAGTCGTCGCCGGTCCAGTTCACGATCGTGGCCGGGACGCTGGCCGCGCCGAGCAGGGGCTCGACCCATTCGACGACGTCGCTGTTGTGGACGAGGGCGCAATAGGAGCGGCCCCGGGGCGGGACGACGATCGGCTTGCCGGCCATCATGTCCTTGAAATAGAAGTCGGGCGCGCCGCTGCAGCCGATGCCGTAGTTCATGCCGAGTCGGCCGATCAGGGTCGGGAGCGCGTAGAGCCGCGCGAGCGTGCGCACCACCGCCTCGGTCGCGACCTTGCCGATGCCGTAGCTCGGCGCGAAGCGTTGATGACAGCCGAGCGGATCCGTCTCGACGCGGGGGATCGAGTTGTCCGAGACCTCCGAGTAGGCGGCGAGCGAGGAGACGTAGAGGAAGGACTTCGCCCGGCGGACGTGATGCATGAGCAGGCCCGTGCCCTCTGCGTTGTCGCGGACCGAGGCGTCGTAGTCGTTGGCGACGGGGAAGATGTTGCAGGCGGCGTGGATCACGTGGTCGAAGTCGTCCGGGAGCCCCGGGAAATCGGCGTCGCCGAGGGTCCAGGCGAAGGTCCGGATGCCCTGCTCGTCGAGGCGTTTGCGCAGGGCGGGGTTCGTGAATCGGGCGGCCGCCCAGACCTCGTTCGCCGGCGCGAGATGCTCGGCGATCGCGCGGGCGACCTCGCCCGTGGCGCCGGTGATCAGGATCTTCGTGTTCTTCAACATGAGGGGCTCCTCGGAAGCTCGGGATCGGGCTGGGCGCGCCGCGCATCCCGCGCGAGCGGCTAGGCCTTCGGCGGGAGCGCCGCGAAGCCGGCACGGACCTCCGCGGCACGCTGCTCGAAGTCGTCGGCGATGTGGGGATGGGTCGGGATCACGAAGAGGCCGCGGCGCAGACCTTCGAGCGCGCGGGCGGCGATCGCGTCGGGGCCGAGGGAGAGGGCGCCGAGCTTCGCCTGGATTTCGGGCGAGAGGCCGGCGGAGGGCGGGGCGGCCGCGCCAGTCGGCTTGGACGCGCCCGGCGTCGCGGGCTTGAGGGCGCTCGAGCTCTGCGAGAGGTTCGTCGCGACCGGTCCGGGGCAGAGCACGCTGACGCCGATGCCGTCGGCGGCGAGGTCGGCGCGCAGTCCGTCGGCGAGCGCGAGCACCGCGTGCTTCGTCATGACGTAGGCCGTCAGCTTCATGTCGTGGATCAGGCGCGGGTAGGAGAGGGAGGTCTCCGAGCCGGTGATCAGGATCCGACCCGGGCGTCTCTGCTCGCGCAGCAGGCGGACGAAGGGGCGACAGGCGTTGAGGACGCCGTGGACGTTGATGTCGAAGATCCAGTCGAGCTCCTCGCGCGACGTCTCGAGGATCGGGCCCTGACTGACGACGCCCGCGTTCGCGCAGACGAGGTCGATCCCGCCGAGGTCGCGCCAGGCGCGCTCGACGACGCGGGCGAGGGAGGTCGCGTTGCGGACGTCGCAGGCGGCGAAGGGGGCGTCCTGGGCATGCGCCGTCTCGCGCAGGCGCTCCTCCGCGACGTCGCAGAGGAAGACCCGGGCGCCGGCGGCGCGAAATGCGCGGGCGAGGGCGGCGCCGATTCCGTCGGCAGCGCCCGTCACGAAGACGCGCTTGTCGTCGAGCTTCGAGAAATCCATGGACTCGAGTCTCCTCGCCGGGCGCGATCCGACGCCGGCTTCGATCGGATGGCGCCCAGTCTAGTGCGGCCGCGGCTCGCCGCCCGGCCCGGTTGCGCGCGCGTTTCGCGCGGTCCACAGTGGGTCGACGAGCCGCGCGGGCGCCCGGGAGCGGCGCGCGACGGCAACGCGAGGAGAGCGAGATGGGGACCCCCGAGATCGAGCGCAAGGCGGCGGAGCGGCTGGTCCGCGGCGAGTCGTGGGACGATTTCTGCGAATCGCTGAAGGGCGCCGGTCGGATGGTCGAGCAGTTCGGTGATCTGCCCTCCGATCAGGACCGCGCGGAGTGGTACCGCTTCCTTTCGCGGCTCGTCCGCAACGGCTTCGAGCGCTTCGTCGAGAACTGCGAGCCCGATCGGCCGCGGCTGCGCGACGCGCCCTGGCGCTGCAGCATCAACGTGCAGTGTCCCGACCAGGACCACCTGATGTGCGAGTTCCCGAGCGGCGAGCACGCGTACCGCATCACGGGGACGCGCGGGACGCTGCCCTACTTCGTGATGGCGGTCTGGTCCGCGCCGCAGCCGCCGGATCTCGCGGCGCGGAGCTGGGCTGCGCGCGGGGCCGCCTCGCTCGGCGAA
>JBIPOQ010000387.1:0-4066 GCA_044379055.1 Myxococcota bacterium | reverse complement strand
GACCGCGGAGGTCATCGCGATCGACCACTCGACCCGTAGCGTCGCGCTCCGCATGTCCGACGGCTCCGAGGTGGCTTTCGAAGCGGGTCCCCAGGTGCGGAATCTCGACCAGGTCGAAGCAGGCGACTCCGTCCGCGTGTCGTACCTGGAGTCCGTCGTCTACCACCTGCGCAAGCCGGGGGAGGCGTCGCCCGGGGTCAGTGTCGAGGAGGGTATCTTGCGCTCCAGACCGGGCGAGGCACCGGCCGGTGCGGTTGCCCGAACGATGTTCGTGACCGCGACGGTTCGCGCGCTCGATCCGTCGGTGCCGTCGGCGACGCTCGAGGCGTCGAACGGAGAGCAGCGGACGCTTCGGGTTCGCGATGCCGATCGCCTGAAGGGCGTGAAGGTCGGCGATCTGGTCGAGTTCGCCTTTACCCAGGCCGTCGCCGTCGAGCTCGAGAAGATCGAGCGATGAGACGAGGCGAGCTCGGATGGACATCGAAAGGATCATGATCGACGTGGGGGAGAGGCGAATCAAGCCCGATCTTCCGCACCGCCGTTGAGATTCATTACGCAAGCCCCCGGTCGGGGCGACTTCAAGCTTTCCCGCCGATCCCTGTTCGGCCGAACCGCTCATGCCCACGGGATAGCCCTTCCGAGGGCGAGCGTTCGCCATCGCCGTGGCCCCCGCGCTCGACGAAGCGGGCGACGGGGGCCCCCCGCGATCTCGCTCGAGCCCACCCTCAGCGCATCCGCCCCCGTCGCAGCACCCGCCCGAGATCGCCGACGCGCAGCCGCAGCTCCTTCTCGAACCAGGCCGTCGTCGACTGGATGATCTCGAGGGCGTCGCCCTGCCCGGACCAGTGGCCGCGGACGACGTCGGGATGCACGTGGTTCACGAGCCGCGAGAGACAGGCCGCGACGATGAAGAGGTCGTCGAGCATCCCGATCGGCCCGAGCACGAGGGCCGGCAGCAGGTCGATCGGCGAGAGGACGTAGGCGATCCCGCCGACGGCGATCGCCTTGTCGACGAGCGGGACGCGGCGGTCGCGCAGCAGGCGACCGAGCAGGATCGTCAGGTCGGGGAGCAGGAGCAGCAGGTCGCGGGCGCCCGTCGTCGCCCCGGGCCGCACGGGCACGACGCGCTCGCGCAGGCGGTCGTAGAAGCGGCGCTCGCGCGGATTCAGCTCGATCGTGATGGGGCCCTCGCTCATCGCTCGCTCCCTTCCTCGCGCCCCCCGCCGAGATCGCGCAGGGCGCGCGACGGATCGCCGTCGGGCGTGATGCCGATGCGCTTGGGTCCGGGCGGCGGCAGCGGCTGGCTGGCGCGCAGGATCCCGACCATCGCGCGGCCGTCGAGGCGATCGTCGAGGCGAAGACCGAGCAGGCGCGCGATCGTCGGCCCGAGGTCGACGAGCGCGAGCTCGGGCATGCGCACCTTTTCGCGCACGCCGCGGCCCCAGGCGACGAAGCCGACCGCATCGCCGCTTCCCCCGCCGAGGGTCGGGCCCGCCGGCGCGCGCCCGAGCGCACCGCCGGCGCTGCTGCGCAGCTCGGCCGGTCGAAGCAGCGACCCCGTCAAGGCATTGCCGAAATGGAAGCCCGGACGCGCGGTGAGCCCGAACCAGGCCTGGCGATCCCCGCCGCCGGCCGCGACGTCGTTGGCGGACACGACCTCGAAGGCGCCGCTGCGCGTCGCCTCGCCCTCGAGGGCGCGGCGCGCGGAGAGCGCGCTCTCGGCGTCCTTCGCGTAGACGTAGGCGCTTCGGCCGTGGGAGAGCGACAGGGCGAGCCAGCTGCGGACGCCGTTCTGCGAGCGCGGATCGCGGCCGATCAGGTTCTCGCGGACGAGGGCGACGTTGGGCGAGATCTCGGTGTGGACCGGGCGGAAGGGGACGTCGCCGACCACGAAGAGCGCCGTATCGACGAGGCGCGCCGCGGCCTCGAGACAATCGACGAGGCGGCCGAGCTCGGCGTCGGTCTGGCGCAGGGCCTCGGCGTGCTCGGGGCTGCCGTGGCCCCGGGTCGCGAGGGCGGTCGCGGGGCCGACGAGGCGGATCAGCCAGAGCGCGGGATCCCGCTCCGAGCCGGCGACGTCGCAGGCCGCGTCGACGAAGGCGCCGTCGCGCTCGGCCGCCGTCGGCCAGCTCGCCGGGCTCCGCGGACGACCACCGGGGCCCCGCGGCGAGGCGTCGAGATCCCGCTTCGCGCGGGCCTCGAGGGAGGCGACGAGGGGCGGGCTCGAGCGGCGCTTCACGGACTCGAGCCACGACGAAGCCCCCGACTCCGGGGCGGCATCGGGGACGAGCAGCTCGATGCGCGCGCCCTCCGTCGTCGGCCAGCCGAGCGCCAGCACCCCGCGCCCGAGCGCCGCGTCCCAGAGCGTCGTCGCCTTGAAGAGCCGGCTGTCGTAGAAGGGCTGCGCGTAGTCGTCCTCGGCGGCGAGGCCCTCGTCGGCGATGATGCCGTGGCGATCGGGGCGCAGGCCCGTCACGAGCGTGGCGTGGCTGGCGTAGGACGAGCCCGGCATCGGCGGGAACGCCGACACGCCGAGGGTCCCCTCCGCTGCGAGGCCGGCGAGATTCGGCATGCGCGTCGCATCCGCAGGTCCGGCGACGAATCCGGTCGGCGCGAGGAAATCCCCCGCCTCGAGGCCCGCGACCGTGACGAGCACGACCCGACGAGGGGCCCCCGCCTCGCGCAAGGCCCGCAAGCGGGTCGGGTCCCGCTCTTCGGGGCTGCGCAGCGAGGGCGACGAGCCCGCACAGGCGAGCAGGAGGAGGGCGCCGACCCCGATCAGAATGCCGTCCGCCCGCAAACGCTCTCCCTTCGCCCGATCCCGCCCCGAGGCAGACCATGACACAGGACGCAGGGACCAGCATGAGCACGGCCTTGCCCCCTGCCCCGGCTGGCTTTTTCCGCCCCGGGCCCGGCCCTCGCGCCGCCCGCCCGGCAGCCACCGAGCGCGATCTCGCCTAACTTCCGCCGCGCCCGAAACGAGCCGGAGAGAAACGACGCCCATGGAGCCGTCCTCCCAGTTCCAGGAAATCCAGATCCGCCTGCCCGAGCCGGTCCACGGCCTCGAGCACGTCCGCGGTGTGCTCGGCGTTCCCGAGTGGTGGCCGACCGGCGAGCGCATCGCGATCGTCTTCGCCCACGGCAGCGCGAGCGACCTCGACGATCCGCTGATCGCCACGCTCTGCCGTGCGCTCACCGCCCGCAGCTTCCTGACCCTGCGCTTCAACTTTCCGTTCGCCGAGGCCGGGATGCGCAGCAGCGCCGACTCACCGCTCGTCCTCGAGCGCGGCTTCCGCGCGGCGCTGAACGTCCTCGGCCGCGATCCGGCGGCGCTGCCGGCCCGGCTCTTCCTCGGCGGCATCGGTCTCGGCGCGCGAACGGCGGCGGGCATCGTCGCCGATCCGGTGCGCGCGGACGGCCTCTTTCTGCTGGGCTTCCCGCTGCATCCCCAGGACAAGCCCGCCCAGGCCGATCCCGAGGTCCTCTTCCGCACGACCTCGCCGATGCTCTTCGTCCAGGGCGACCGCGATCGGCGCTGCGAAGGCGCCGCCCTGCGCAAGGCGCTGCGCCGCGTGGGCGCGCCGATGGAGCTCTACGACGTCGCGGAGGCCGACGGGAATTTCCGCGTGCCGCGCCGCTCGACGCGCACGAACGAAGAGGTCCAGGCCGAGGTCTTCGGCGTCCTCGGAAGCTGGATCGCACGCCGCCTGCGCGGCTGAGGAATCGCATCATGACGGCCGCGAACGATCTCTACTTCGTGCAACAGCTGGTCGGCGACATGCAGAACTTCGCCTACCTGATCGGCAGCCGCAGCACGCGCCAGGCCTTCGTCGTCGATCCCGCCTGGAACGTGCAGGGGCTGCTCGACCGCGCCGCGAAGGACGGCGTCGAAGTCGTCGGCGCGCTCGTCACCCACTACCACCAGGACCACGTCGGCGGCGAGATCTTCGGCCACCGCATCGAGGGCGTCGCGAAGCTGCTCGAGCTCGCCCCGATGCCGATCCACGTCCACAAGCTCGAGGCCGCCGGTGTGCGCCAGGTGACGGGCGCCTCCGCCGGCGATCTC
>JBIPOQ010000386.1:0-4067 GCA_044379055.1 Myxococcota bacterium | reverse complement strand
GTGCTCGGCGGCGGCGAAGAGGCCGAGCTGGTCGAGACCGTCGTCCGGGGGCGCGAAGGCCGCAAGATCCTCCTGCTCGACATCGATGGCGTGATCGGCGAGGCGAGTCCTTCGGGCTCCTTCTTCGGCGGCTCGCAGCTCGGCACCGTCGCCCGCGTCGTCGAGATCCTCGATCGCGCGCGGCAGGACGACGAGATCGCCGCGGTGCTTCTCCGCATCGACAGCCCGGGCGGAACGGCGACCGCGAGCGAGCAGGTCTACGAGGAGATCGTGCGCTTCAAGAGCGAGCGGCGGATTCCCGTGGCCGCGCAGCTCATGGGCACGGCGACGTCGGGCGGCTACTACGTCGCGATGTCGGCGGATACGATCCAGGCGCATCCGACGACGGTGACGGGCTCGATCGGGGTGCTCTTCACGAGCCTCTCCTTCGCCGGCCTGATGGAGAAGCTCGGCGTCGAGGACCAGACGCTGACGGGGGGCGAGTTCAAGGATGCCGGCTCGCCGTTCCAGCGCCTCTCGGATGCCGAACGCCTCCAGCTCCAGGCGATCGTCGACGATCTCCACGACCGCTTTCGCGAGGTCGTGGGCCGCGGCCGCCCCAAGCTCTCGCCCGAGGAGATCGAGCGGCTCGCGAGCGGCCAGGTCTTCAGCGCGCGACAGGCCCTCGAGAAGGGCCTCGTCGATCGCATCGGCTCGCTCGAGGAGATGGTGCGCGAGGTCGAGCAGCGCCTCGGGGTCTCCCGTTCCCGCGTCGTCGTCTTTCATCGGCCGAGCGAGATCCGCCGCAACCTCTATACGCGCTCGTCCGCGGCCGACGGGCTTCGCGGGACGCTCGGTCCCTCGGAGCGGGCGCTCGCGCTCCAGGGGCTCGAGCCGCTCCTGGGTCGCCCGGGCTTCCAGTATCTCTGGGCGCCGGGTCTCACGGTGTCGCCCGGCCTGCTCATCGCGCCGAGCCTGATCGGGGGGACGGCTCAGCTCGCTTCGCCCGAGGTCGTCTCCTCGGAGCCGAAGAGTCGCCCGAGCGACAGGCCCTTCACGAACATCGCCGACTGATCGCCGACGTAGACGACCTGGCCTTCCTGCAGGAATCGGAATTCGTAGCGGATCACGATCCGACGGCCGCCGACCCGCGTCCGCGTCTGCGTCGACTCGAGCACGATCGGAGGGCCGATCGTCGCGAGGCGCTTGAAGTCGGCGCGGTGGATCCGGTTGCCGAAGCCCGCCCAGCCCTCGTCCCAGCGACAGCCATGGAAGAGGTAGGCGTGGAGGCAGCCGAGGCTGCCGGTCGCCATCAGGAGCTCCGCGGCGGAGACGTGGGCCGGGTGCTCGGGGCTCGTGCGCTGGCAGCGGGCGAGGGGGAGCGGGCGGGTCGTGTCGAGGAGCGCGCCGAGGGAGCGGGTCTCGGGATCGACCCGGGTGATCTCGTCGACGAAGAAGGCCGCCTCGGTGTAGAGGAAGGTGTCGACGAAGCGTTGGAGCAGGTCGGGCTCGACCACGCTCCGACTGCGGAGGGCGAGCGACGAGAGCGTCGAAGCGGGCGGGGTCGGCACGATCGGGTCCGGACGGGAAGGATCGGCGCGCCGCCCGGTCGTCCCCTGTACGGACGACCGGGGCGGACGCGGCGCGATCTCAGCCCTGGGGCAGGGCGACGCGCAGGATGCGGTCGCCGGTGAAGGAGCCGATGAAGAGCTCGTTGCCGACCTGGAGCCCGACCGTCCCGCCGCCCATCGGCGCGCCCGTGCTCTCGTAGACCGGGCCGAGCGGGGTCATCGTCTCGGCGTCGATGGCCTGGATCGCGAACGGGATCGGACAGGCGCCCTGCGGCACGTCGACGCAGACGCCGAAATTCGTGGTCTCGAAGCCGTGCAGCGAGGCGACGAGCAGGCGCTTGCCGTCCGGCGCCCAGGTCACGTTGTCGGGCATCTTGACCGCCGCCGTCGCGAGGACCTGGCCCGTTGCGACGTCGATCTTGCGGATCTCGTTCTGCATCGTGACGTTGAGGAAGAGCGTCTTGCCGTCGGGCGAGGCGGCGATGCCGTTGGGCATGATGCCGTCGGTGCCCTCGATCTTCTGGTAGCCGCCCGAAGCGCGCCAGACGAAGGCGTGTCCGGTCGGCTCGGTCGGAATCGACTCGGTGAAGTCGGACGCGCCCGAGATCGAAGCCATCTTCGTCGTGTAGAAGTCGCCATTCGGGAGACCGACGACCTCGTTCAGCGAGGCGTCCTCGGGCGCGAGCACGCAGCCCTTCCAGGCGACGCTCCAGTCCTTGCCCGCCCCCGTGACCTCGAAGAATTCGACGGCCTCGCGCCCGAAATGCTGGACGACGAGCAGGGCGAGCCGCCCATCGCTGCGCGTGACGAGATCGATGCCGTGGGCGTTGAACTTGTCCTTCGGCGGCGCCGGACAGGTCGGATCGCCCCAGCCGGCCTCGGCCTGATCGGCGTCGGTGCCCCCCGAATAGATCGTCTTCGGCGTCTCGTCGGCGAGGGAGAAGAGCACGAGACCGCCCGGCTTGCGGACGACCCCGTCGGGCCCCATCGCGCCGTAGCCGCTGATCAAGAGCGCTTCGTTGCCCGGCAGCGCGACGATGTCCTCGGGGCTCTGGAACTTGCAGATCGGCCGTGCGTCGTCCGTCGCCACGCAATCGAGCACCGGCCCCGGTGTTGCGAGCGCGGCGGCGCCGGGCGCCGGCTCGGTCGTCGTCTCGGGCGTCGCCGCGCTGCCGTCCCCAGCGCCCGCTTCGGCGGCGCTCGGCTCGGCGCTCTCGATCGGGCTGGTCACGTCGTCCTTCTGCTCGCAGCCGACGGCGACGAGGGCGACGAGGGCGAGGCCGATCGACGCTCGGGAGAGCAGGGGGCGGATCGCGCGCGAGCGGGTCTTGCGTTGCATGGGATTCCTCGGGTTCGCAGAGGGGTGGGGATCGGACCGCCGAGACGAGTAACCGCCGAGACGAGTAGTGGATGGGAAGCGTGATCGGAAGGGCTCGCGCCGGGCCCCGATCCGCGACGCGCGCGCTATTTCGCCTTTCGATCGCCGGCCTTCTCGACCAGGCACTGGGCCCCGAAGAGCGCCTGGGTCCCGCTCCCCGCATTCACGAGGGCCGCGAGGGCGAGCGACCAACGCACGGCGCCGTCGCCGAGACTGTCCGCCAACAGGTCGTTCGCGATCCCGACGAAGGTCGGTCCGAGCCCCGATCCGACGAGGGTCAGGATGAGGAGATTCAGCGCGGCCGCCGTCGCCCGCGAGGCCGGCTCGGCGAGCTCCTGGGTCGCGGCGTGCATCCCGGGAATCGCGATGCCCGACAGGAACGCCGAGGAGGCGAGGCCGACGAGCGCGAGCTCGGGGGTCGGTGCGAAGAGGAAGAGGAACGAGAGCGGCGCGTAGGCGAGGCTCGCGACGCCCGGCAGGCGGAGCAGCCAGCGGCGGTCGAGGGCGGCGAGGCGGTCGGTGACGATGCCGCCGGTGATGACGCCGAGCGCGGCGAACGAGGCGCTGCCGAGGGCGAGCCGGATCCCGATCTCGCGCGGGGCCATGCCGTGGACGCGGGCGAGGTAGGCGGGGTTCCACATCGACGCCGCGCTGTGCGCGAGGGAGTGGAGCGCGAACGAAGCGAGCACGAAACGATAGGCGGGCTGCGCCAGCAGACGGCGGAGCGCCTCGCGCGTCGAGAGCGGCGTCACCGCCTTCGTCTCGAATCGCCCGCGGCGCGGCTCGCGCACCGTCGCACGCACGAGGAACGCGAGCAGGACGCCCGGCGCCCCCAGCGCGAGGAACACGCCGCGCCAGCCCCAGATCTCCTGGACCCAGCCGCCGACGAGGTACGCGAGGATGACCCCGGCACTCGCCCCCGCCGAATACACCGAGAGCGCCCGCGCGCGGCGCTCGGGAGGGAAGTAGTCGGCGATGAGCGCATGGGCGGTCGGGGTCCCGGCGGCCTCGCCGACGCCGATCGCGAGCCGCGCGATCACGAGCTGGGCGAAGCTCGTCGCGAAGCCGGAGGCGAGGGTCAGGGCGCTCCAGACGCCGAGCCCCGCCGCGAGGATGCCCCGTCGGCTCCCGCGGTCCGC
>JBIPOQ010000384.1:0-4076 GCA_044379055.1 Myxococcota bacterium | reverse complement strand
CGTAGTCGCTCTCGGAGATGCCCTGAGGCGATCGATCGCGAATCTCGCCCTTGATCACGGCGAGCACACGATCACCCTGCTTCACGATCGTCCAGTGACGCGTCGCCTGGCCGACCGTCGGCTTCATGCGGAAGCTCTCGACCGTGATCGGCTCGTCGCTGTCATTGGCACCGAGAGCGCCCATGCCGAGCTGCATCTGGGCGGCGCGCTGGCCCCCCGAAGAGCCGCCACCGAAGAACGGCATGGAATACGTGAACCCCGAACCGGTGCCGCCCGCCGGCGCCGCACTCACGGCCGGCGCTTCGGCCACGGCCCGCTCGCGGAGCTCCGTCTGGCGCTGCCAGAGACGGTCGGTGTAGGTCTTGCCGGTGCGATCGACCGTGTAGCGCGCGTAGCGCTTGAGATCGCCCATCGGACGAGCCTCGGCTTCCTCGCGATGCTTCGCGGGAATCCGCTTCGGATCGTCGGTGAAGGCGTAGGTGCCGTCCTCGGTGACCCAGGAATACACGTTGCCCGCGAATGCGGGACCCGCCAGCCCGGCGAACAGGCTCACTCCCATCAGGAATCTTCCGACGCGCGTCGCGGTCTTCTGTCTCAGCATGAGCGAAACCTCCTCTGCTGGATCTTCGTGGAGGCGGCTCCCGGAAAATCGCAGGACTTGCGGACGCCTGCGCCGGAATTGCCGCCCGGATGCGATCCGGGGACCGAGGTCGACAGCCCGTCCAGCCAGGCCCGCGCGAAAGCGCGCAGCTTTCGCGCAACGCGATTGACAAAACGGGCCAGCCCCATAATATCCGGCACCCGGTTTGTTGCGGGGTAGAGCAGCCAGGTAGCTCGTCGGGCTCATAACCCGGAGGTCGCAGGTTCGAATCCTGCCCCCGCTACCAGAAAAGAAGGCCCCCCTCGAGATCGCTCGAGGGGGGCCTTTTCGGTCTTCGGCCTCGCGATCGGCGCTCAGTACCGGCGGTAGCGGCCGTTCCGCCCGTGCGGGCCAGGGGCGTCATGGCGATCGTCCCCGTACGCGTCCCTCGGATCGTACGCATCGCGCCCGAAGCGGAAGAAGATCGCGGTCCGGATCCCGGCCTGGATCTCGTCGCCGCCGAAGACCCCATCGCTGCCCGCGTCGTCGTAGAAGCCGTCGAAGTCCTGGACGCGGATGCCGTAGCGGACGAACGTGCTCGTCGAGAGCGTCAGGTGGCGGCCGATGTTGAAGTTGATGCCGAGCTCCGGGCCGAGGCCCGCGGTGAACGCGATCTCCTCGTAGTCGGCGCGGAAGCCCTCGACGTTGATGTGGTCGTCGATCGAGCCGACGCCCAGATGCAGCGAGGGGCCGAGGAACACGCGGAGCTCCGGGGTGCGGAGGATGCCGAAGCCGAGGGTCTGGTCGAGCGAGAAGCTCGTGCCCTGGACCTCGTTCTGCAGACCGGCCTGCTCGACCTCCTGCTCGGCGAACTCGAGGCTGGCGACGAGGCGGTAGTTGATCAGCCGGTCCTGGGCCAGGTTGGTGTCGAAGGCGACGCCGAATCCGGCGACGTCGGTTTCGGTGTCGAGATCCGCCCAGACGTCATCGCGATCCTCGAGGCGTCCTTCGGCGTGGCCGTAGGTGAAGCTGCCCCCGATGCCGCCCGCCCGGGCCGGCTCCGCCGAGAGGGCGAAGAGCAGCACGATCAGTCCCGAAAATCCTCCCACGATCGAACCCGAAAGCCACGCACCGGAATGTGGACCCAAGCTCTTCTCCTTGCGCACGCTCGGCGCATCAGGCGAAGAATCGTTCGATCACCTCGCCCATGTACGCCATGCCATCATCGTCGATGCCGTGATTGCACGGCAGGATCAGCCCCGTCTCCATGACCCGATCACAGTTTCCGAGGCCGCCCGGCGCGATCCGGTGCGGCCGCTGCTTGAAGGCCGGCTGGCGCGCGATGTTGCCGCTCCAGACCATGCGCGTATCGACCCCGTTCGCCTCCATGTGTTTCTGGAACGCGCCCCGGACCACACCGGACTCCGGCCGGATCAGGAACGGGAACATGTGCCAGGCCGTTTCGATCCCCGGCGTCACCTCCGGCAGCACGAAGACGTCCGGTCGCTTCGCCAGGACCCCGGTCAGGAGCTCGAAGTTCCGTCTCCGGCGCGCCAGGTTCTTCGAGAGCTTCTTCATCTGGACGACGCCGAAGGCCGCCGAGATCTCGCTCGGCTCGAAGTTCCAGCCGACCTCGTCGAAGATGAAGAGATCGTCGTACTGGATCCCGTCGAGATCGCTGAAGAAGGAGCGCGTCCCCTTCTGCGAGCCGAAGAACTTCGGCTCGCTGCGCCGTCCCCAGCGCCGGAGGGTCAGCGCCCGGTCGACGAGCGCGGGATCGTCGAGCAGGACCATGCCGCCGGTTCCGGCCGCCGTGATGATGTGGGACAGCGCGAAGCTCGTGAGCGACATGTCCGAGCGCGTCCCCGTCGGCGTCCCGCGCAGCGTCGCGCCGAGGCAGTCGCAGGAATCCTCGATCAGCTGGAGGCCGTGGCGATCCGCGATCTGTCGCAGCACGTCCCAGTCGGGGCAGTTCCCGATCAGGTTCGGGACCAGCATCGCCTTCGTGCGCGGACCGACGGCCGCCTCGATCCGCGCGAGATCGACTTGATAGGTATTCGGCGTGACGTCGAGGAGCACCGGCACGAGCCCGGCGCGGACGATGGCCGCGATGTCCGTCGAAAACGTCAACGCCGGCGTCAGGATCTCGTCTCCCGGCGCGAGCGCGAGCAGCTCGACGGCCAGGTAGAGCGCCGACGAGCCCGAGTTCACCATCACGCCCCGCGCCTTGCCGAAGGCCTCCGCGACGAGCCGCTCCATCTCCCGGGTATGGGGCCCGATCCGGAGCGCCGTCGCGCCCCCGCGCAGCACGGACAGCACGGCCTGGATCTCTTCCTCGTCGTGCACGCTGCCGGCGTACTCGATCCGCTGGATCGCCATCTCCTGCACACCTCGACCTGCGCGAGCCCGTCCCGGGACTCGCGGAAAGAAACCGGGCGCCGAACGCGATTCAGCCGCGTCTGGCACCGCGAATGGTGTCGACGGCCTTCTGACCCTGCGCCGCCTCGCTGGGGGCCGCGGTCGTGCCGGCCAGGGCGATCGCCTCGGCGTAGTTCGGCGTGATCGCGATGCGACGGACGGTCTCCGGCGAGCAGAGCGCGTTCACGACCTGCTCGGCGACGACCGCCGGGTCCATCATGCGGCCGTACATGTAGTCGAGCTCGAACCAGCGCTGGACGATCGGCGCGAGCATCGCCGCATCGTGGCCGAAGCCGAACTCGGTCAGCGTGTCGCCGTTCGCGATCGACGTGAAGCCGACGAGTCGATGCTCGCCCTGCCAGGCCTGGACGAGTCGCTCGAGGGCGGCCTTCGTGACGAGATAGGTCGCCTGCTTCGGGCGCGGAGGCGAGTCGTCGATCGAGATCGAGGAATAGACGACGACCTTCCCGCGACTCGCCTCGAGCTCGCGGATGGCCGCATTCAGGATCAGCGAGAGACCGATCACGTTCGTCGCGAAGCAATCCTGCCAGTCCGACGACGCGATCTCCTCGATCGGACCGAAGGTCGAGATTCCCGGCGCGTAGACGAGGGCGTCGAGCCCGCCCATCCGCGCGACGGCGTCCGCCACCACGGCACGACAGCTCGTCTCGTCCCGCACGTCGCAGGCCAGGGCGAACGCGCCGCCCCCCGCCTGCGCGGCCGCCGCTTCGAGGCGGTCGACGCGCCGCGCGGCGAAGGCGACCCGCGCGCCTTCGCGTGCCAGGGCGAAGCCCGACTCGCGCCCCAGTCCGGAGGAGGCGCCGACGACGAGAATCCGCTTGTCCTTGAGTCTCATTCTCCCTCTCCGGCGGGCGTGCGACGTTCCGCGCCGCCTCGCGTGCGCGGCCAACATAGACGAAATCCGGAGCACCTCTAGGGACGAGCCGGGATCCACATCGCGACCTCACCGTCCTGGACGAGCTCGTCGCGCTGGTTGAGGATCTGGATCGCGAAGTGGACGACGCTCATCTCCGGTCGTCCCCGGGACGGCGTGCAGCGCACCGGACGATGGCGGGTC
>JBIPOQ010000383.1:0-4089 GCA_044379055.1 Myxococcota bacterium | reverse complement strand
TCCCGACGTCCTCGATCTCCGGCGCAAGAACGCCGGGTCCCACATGGCCTTCAGCCAGGGCGAGCACCACTGCGTCGGCGCGCCGCTGGCCCGCCTCGAGCTGACGACGGCCTTGGGCGTCCTGCTCGATCGCTTCGAGGGTTTCGAGCTCGTCCCGGGGACGAAGCTCCGGCATCTCCCCGGCATCGCGCTGCGAACGCTCGCAGCGCTTCCCGTTCGCTGTTCCTGAAACTGGAGGATGGATCCGAGATGAAGAAGAGCGCGCCCCGCAAGACCCTGTCGACCGAAGCCCTCGAGACGTTGCTCCGCGCCGCCGTGGCCCGCGCCCGGGAGCTCGACATTCGCGTCCACATCGCAATCACCGACTCGTCCGCCGAGCTCGTCGGCTTCTTCAGCTGCGAGGGCGCCCCGCGCATCGCCGCGACGACGGCGCGCCAGAAGGCGTTCACGACCGTCCAGACCGGCATGCCGACGAAGGACTGGAAGGCCTATCTCGACACGATCCCGGCCGACGAGCTGAAGATCATCGACAAGATCGAGGGCTACATCGCGGCCGACGGGGGCTATCCCATCTTCGACGACGGGATCCTCTGCGGCGGGATCGGCATCTCCGGCGCGGATCAGGCGCGGGATGCGGACGTCGCCGTGAAGGCGATCGAGGCCCTCGGGCGCTAGGCCTTCCCGGAGCGGCTCTCAGCGGAGGACGGGACCGATCGGGCTACCGAGGCTCGGCGAGGCCTCCGGCGAGATCCAGCAGGTCTCCACGCCCCCGACCGCTTCGTTGCCGTCGCACTCCATCATCCTCGCCTCGAGAAGCGCGATGAGGTCGAGATCCATCTTCTGCATGGCGCTCTCGAAGCGGCGCTCGACCGACTCCGGCGAGGCAGCGCCGGTCGCCCCTCCCCGGGCTTCGCTGGGCTCCGCAGCGGCCGAGGACGGCAGGAGCAGGAATCCCACGAACAGGGCGAGCAGGACGGCGATGCGGGATCGATGAGGCATGGTGACTCCTCGGGCGGCCGAAAGGGCGGGCATTGGGCCGGACGTTCGAGCTGGATCGGACCCATTTCGACGTTCTTGAGTCGCCAAGGTGACATTTGTGTGACAAGTCGGCAAGCCGGCGCTGTGAAGGCATGGCCCGTGATCCCGGCGCGCAGCCCCCGCGCGACTCCCCCGGCACGCGGGGAGGCGGTCCGAATCGTGGCCCGGACGGAGGACTCGTTCGGCCTCGATCCGCAGCACGAGGACCGTCGCCGCGGAGCAGGGGGCCGGGCGGGGCGAGGGGGCGGGGTGGACCGGCCTGGACGACCGGCGAGGGTCGCCTCAGCCCCCGGTCGCGCCGCCCGCGGAGCCCGCCTCGGGCTGCTGCTGGGCGACCTGCTTGGTCTCGAGGAACTTCAGGTAGCTCTCGGCGGCCCGGCCGACCTTCGCATCGTCCGCCGCGACCTGGAACGCCTGCTGCGCCTCCGCGAACTGCTCGTTGCCGAGCAGCGCGATCCCGAGGAGCAGATGGGCCGATCCGCGCTGAGCCGGCGCGACCTTCTCGAGCCCCTTCTCGAGGGCCTCGATTGCCTGCTCGAAGCGGTCGCGCTGGAGGTGGAGCTGGCCGAGCAGGAGGTACATGCTGCCGTCGGTGGACAGCTCGCCGGCCTTGGCCAGCGGCTCGAGCGCCTTGTCGACCTCCCGCGCAGAGATCAGGCAATTCGCGATCAGGCGATAGGCGTCGGCGGACTCCCGGACGACTCCGTCCGTCAGGCCGCGCTGGATGACCTGCGCGCACTCGTACGGCTGCTGCCGAATGAACAGCAGACTGGCGAGCTGTCGGAGCTCCTTCTCGCCCTTCAACAGGCCCGCCTTGTAGGCGAGCTGCATCGTCGCGAGCGCCTTCTCCTCGTGCTCGAGGTGCTGCTGCACGGCCGCGAGCTGCGTCCAGTACTGCGCCTTCGCCGGCGCGAGCTCGACCAGCTGCTCGAGGGTCTTCTCGACCTTAGCGTAGTTCTTGAGCTGCGTCTGGATCACGCCGTCGAGCGTCAGCCAGCTCTCCTTCGGCGTCTTCGAGAGCTCGAGCGCCTTCGCCGAGGGCTCCGCCGCGTCCTCGAAGTTCTTCTGCTGCACCAGGATCATCGCCTTCAGGAAGTAGGCGTCGGCCTTGGGGCTCTCGACGGCGCCGAACCAGCGATTGATCAGGGCGAGCGCCTCGTCGTAGCGGCCGAGCTCCGTGTAGATCTGGGCGAGCGAGTACATCATGACCTGCTCGGCCTCGGGCTCCATCGCGTTCAGCGCCAGCGATTTCTCGAACTCGCCCGTCGCCTTCTCGGACAGGCCCTTGTTGACGTAGATGTAGGCGCGGAAGCGATGGATCTGCGCGGTCTCGGGCGGCTGCAGCTTGCGGCGCTTCGCGAGATCGTCGACGACTTTCAGCGCCTCGTCGAAACGTTCCGCTTCGAGCAGGTCGTAGGCCTCGAGCAGCTTCTCCGCGACCGGCCGGCTGATGCCGAACTTCTTCGCATCCTGCTGCTCCTGGTCGGCCTTGCGCGCATCGGCCGTTCCGGCGGCGAGGACGACGCAGAGCACGAGCGCGAGACTGGAGAGGACTCGTCGGATTCGATCGGACACGACCATCACCCCTTGGGCAGTTGAAAGACGACCTTGACGTTCTTGTTGGCGACTTCGATCGGCTTGCCGGCCTTCAGCTGCGGCTGGTACTTCCACTTGCTGACGGCCTGCACGGCAGGCTTCTCGAAGATCGGATCGCTCGACTTCACGACCATCGGATCCTTGACCGAGCCGGCGGTGGTGAGCGTGAAACGGACCTGGACCCAGCCCTCGAGCTTCCGCCTCTGGGCCTGCGGCGGATACTGCGGATCGACGCGCACCAGCGGCAGGGCGGCGCGGTCCGCGAGCCCGGTGCTGAAGCCGGGACCGCCCATGTCGCCGCCGCGGCCCCGACCGCCGGCCGAGCCGAACTCCGCGCCGAGCCCCGAAGCCAGCGCCTGCACGTCGAGCGCGACCTCGGCGCCCTGCTCTTCCGCGACGGCGAGGGTCGGCGCCACCGGCGCCTGCTCCGGCTTCTCGATCTCGGGCTTCTCGCGCTTCTTCGCCTCGATCGTCTCCGAACGGCGCAGCCGCACGAACTCGAACTTCGTGATGGGGGCGGCATCGCCCGTCTCGCTGCGGGAGTTCGTCAGCACGCGCATGAAGCCGAACAAGCCCGTGGTCACGACCAGGGAGAGCAGCAGGGCGATCGGAAATCTCAGCCAGCCCATGGCTACTCCCCGCCCGGAGTCATGGCACCGATCGCGATCTCCTCGATGCCGCCCAGCGCGACCTCGTCCATCACCTGCGCGAGCAGACCCGTCTTCGCCTGCTTGTCCGCGATCACGATGACCGTGTCCTCGGGCCGCTCGACGTGGAGCCGTTCGACGAGCGGACGGACCTCGCGCAGATCGACCTGGCGCCGGTCCATCCAGATCTCGTCGTTGGCGCGCAGCGCGATCAGGATGTTGCCCGATTCCCGCCCGGAAGCGGTCTCCGCCTCCTGGCGATTGACGCTGATCCCGGGCTCGCGGACGAAGGAGGTCGTGATGATGAAGAAGATGAGCAGATTCATCACGAAGTCGAGCATCGGCGCGAGATCGATGCCGTGCTCGTCGCTCGAATCGTTGCTTTCGTGTCGCCTGGATCGCATGGCCTACCTCGACGACGTGCCGAAGGAGACGTTGTCGACGCCGCCTTGATGAACCTGATCGATGACCTGCACGAGCAGACCGCTCTCGGCCTCCTGCTCCGTCGTGACCATCACGCCCCAGTCGGGCTTCTGGGCGTGCAGCCGCTCGACGTTCGCGCGGACGGCCCGCACGTCGACGATGCGGTCGTCGACGACGACCTCGCCGTTCTCGCGGATCACGATGGAGATGCTGCCGGTCTCCTTCTCCGCCGCCTGACCGCCGACGCCGCCGCCGTGGCGCGTCACGTCGAGCGCGACCTCCTTCACGAACACCGCCGTGATGATGAAGAAGATCAGCAGGTTGAGGACGAAGTCGAGCATCGGGGCGAGATCGATGCCGGTCGAGTCCTCGTGGTCGAAGTGGC
>JBIPOQ010000382.1:0-4090 GCA_044379055.1 Myxococcota bacterium | reverse complement strand
CGCGACACGGATGGGCTGGATCAGGCACGCCCGGGTCCCGGGATCCGCGCCGACGCGGATGGCCGTCCCGCCCGGGAAACGCCCGCTCGGGGGCCCCATCGGGACCGGGCTCACACTGTGCCGCCGACCGCATTACGGGTCCGAGGGAGGGCCGACCACCCCAGCCGGAAACGCGACTTCTTCTCTTCCGTTCGCGCGATTTGCGCTCGCACGATCGCGGGTCCCCGCTAGTGTTCCGGTTCCGCTGCGCGACGTCTGTGCGGCGACCTGATGGATCTGGAGGAGACCCCGAAATGTTCAAGATCGAGCACGTAGTCCTCGCCGTGGCGCTCGCCGCGGCGGGCGGTTGTGCGACCGCACCCATGCCCTACAAAGCCCCCGTCAGCGCGACGCCCCCGACCGGTCAGGTCATCGTCAGTCACGCGGTGAACCTGCTCGATTCGTCGGGCTCCGAGGAGGGGACCTTCCCCGACGCGAAGGCGACCCTCGAGGCGATCGTCGGCGTCATGCCGAACGGCACCTACAGCGCGGGCCACGTCCACTTCGGCGGCTTCGAGCGCGAAGCGACCGGCATGGCTCCGTTCAATCGCACGACCCTCGCGACCGCCGCGAAGGATGCCGCCTGGCTCAAGGGCACGACGCCCATCGCCGACGTGCTGGCGACCGACGTCGCCGGTCTGATCGGCAGCAGCGCGGGCCGCGCCGCCGTCGTCCTGATCTCGGACGGGCGCGCGACGGACTACGCGGGACGCGAAGGCGTCGGCGAAGGCGCGGTCGCGGCCGCGCAGGCGCTCGCGGCGAGCCGCTCGGGCGATACCTGCTTCCACACGATCCACGTCGGTGACGATGCGACCGGCGCGGCGACGCTCCAGGCGATCGCCAACGTGTCGAGCTGCGGCAGCTTCCGCAACGCCTCGACGCTGCTCTCCGCTTCGGCGCTGCAGCAGTTCTCGCGCGACGCGTACCTCGGCGCGGCCGCGGCTCCGGTCGCGGCCGTGGTGGGCGACGCCGATGGCGACGGCGTCCTCGACCCGAAGGATGCGTGCCCCGGTACGCTCAAGGGCGCTCGTGTCGACAGCCGCGGCTGCTGGACCCTCCATGGTCTCCAGTTCGCGGTGAACAGCGCGGAGATCGATCGCAGCGACACGAAGATGCTCAACGAGGCGATCGAGGTCCTGAAGGCCAACCCGGACGTGAAGATCAGCATCGACGGCCACACGGATTCGGACGGCTCCGAGGCCTACAACCAGTCGCTCTCCGAGCGGCGTGCAGACAGCGTGCACAAGTACTTCGAAACCGAAGGTGGCATCCCGGAAGGCCGCTTCGTTTCGAAGGGCTACGGCGAGACGATGCCGGTGGCGCCGAACGATAGTCCGGCGAACAAGGCGCTCAATCGCCGCGTCGAGCTGACGATCGTCGACTGATCGTGCCCGATCGGTCGGGATCGATCCGATCCCGACCGGCCGGAGCTCGTGAGGCGCCCGATCGGGGCCCGCGATCAAAAATGAAGGCCCGGAGACCGAGAGGTCTCCGGGCCTTCGTCGTCTTGCGTCTCACGAGCCATCCGCTCGGGTCCCGACGCCGATCCGGGGCTCATTCCCCCATCTGCGAACGGGGGCGAGGAAATTCGTTCCCCATTTCCGATTTCGGGTGTAGAACGAAGGGGAGGGAGCGACGCGGAAGCGTTTCACCGGAGGCCAGGAGACTCGAGCTCGAACCGAAGAGGCTTCGACCCGAATCGGACCGACCGGGCATCGTGTGCCCGAATCCAACCCGTGCTCTCTGGATCCAAGGAGCTCTCGATGTCGAAAATCGGGCAAATCGTCGGCGTCGGGCTCGCGGTCGCTATGGCCGCCGTGACGAGCCAGGCCCAGACCGTCGGCATGTACGGCGAGTATCACGAGTCGAATGGGCCCATCGTCAACATTCCGCAGAATCCGCCCATCGTGCCGTGCATTCCGCCGCCGCTGTTGGTCGCGCCGCCGCCCCACCCGACGGCGGGTGGTTACATGACCTTCCAGCATCTCGACCTTCGCCCGACCGGCGTGAACGACGCGCGCTGCCATGCCCGCGAGGGGCACATCAACTTCACGACGATGCAGCCCGCCGTGTTCAATCAGCCGCGCATCGGCAATCGCGGCGCTCGGATCGTTTCGGGCGGCGTGAACGTCGGCGATCCGTTCACGATTCCGCCCTTCGCCTTCGAGCAGAATCTCGGTCTGCAGGTGGGCATCGTTCTCCAGAACGTGGTCCGCCAGCTCGACACGCAGTTCCTCGCTGCGATGCCGGGCATCGACCGCATCGGTCCGAACCCTGGCCCGCTCCCGGCGGGCTCGTACACCGTCAAGACCCCGGCCCAGCGGCTTCCCCCGCCGGCGCTGACGCGCCGCTTCTCGGCCGGCAACTGGAACGCCCCGGGCAACGGCCAGGACAACGGCAAGCCGGGCGGCGCGTTCGCGGCCCGTGCGGCGGCAGACACGACCCATTTCAACACCGCGAGCGCCGGCAATGAGCGCGTCGAGGTCCGGTATCGATCCGGTCCGAACGCGTTCGGCGGCACGATGGCCCTGCTGCTCGACGGCTCGGGTCGTTTCTATGTCCGCGGTCCGGCGTCCGTCATGACCTTTGGACTCGGGCCGCTTGTGGGGACACAGCCGCTCGGCGACGACGATCCGGGCTTCCGGATCCGGAATGCGGGCGGCTGGGATCTGACCGCCCCGGGCGTCCAGAAGGCGGGTCGGCTCAAGGGCTTCTACGTCGGATACAATCCGGCCAACGCGTTCACCCCGATGGGGGACCCGCGCGTCGCACCGAATTGCACGCATCCAACCCAGCCGCTCCCGGCGGGCTGCAACGAGATCAACGGCTTCGATACGTTCATGGCCGGGACCTTGACGACGATGCTCGGCTTACCGGCCGGCGGAACCCTCAACTTCCTCCCGAAGGCGACCTCCGTCCGGCACATGTTCGCCCTGACGACGGGCACGGTGTCGATCGTGCGGGTCGCGTCGAGGCCGATCCAGGGCGGTCATTACAGCAACACATTGACGGGCATGGGGTACGACACGGTCGGCATCTCTCCGCTCGGCGGCGTCGTGCGCAACGTCGGTCTGGTGGCGGGCTCCTACGCGATCCGGACGGAAGCAACGGCCTCCGGCTCGCCGATCCGGATCGAAACACAGATCCTCGGCCTGAACCTGAAGTTCATTCCCGAGCCGCGGGCGACGGCCGTGCTCGCGAGTGGCCTCGGGCTGCTCGGCCTGCTCGCCGAACGGCGGCGGGGGATTCGAGAAGCCCGTCCAACGCCCGACCGGTGCGGCGCGTCCCCCGAGAAGCGCGAACGCCCCGCGTGAACCGCCGCGGCCGCGCGTTCGTGGTCGGGACCGCGCGTCAGCCGAGCGGATCCCCGAGCCAGACCTCCGGCGTCGTTTCGAAGCTCTGCTTTCCGGTCGCGAGGTAGAGGATTCCCTCGCTGATCGTGAGCGACCAGCGGATCTGGCGCTCCGCCGCGGCGGCGAGGTCCCGAACGAAGCGATCCTCGATGAAGAGGACGGACAGGTTTCCGGGCGGGTCGACGAGGGGGTCGAGCTCGGCCTTCTTCCAGCGCCAGCAGCCGTCGCCGAAGGCGATCAGCGTGGCGCGCTCCGCGTGGCGCGCGGCCTTGACCAGGCGCTTCATCTCCGGCTGGCCGACCTCGATCCACTCGATCGTCCGGCCGTCGCCGGCGCGCGTCCAGAGATCGGGCTCGTCGGTCGCCGAGACGCCGCGGCCGAACTCGAGATGCTCCGCATAGCGCAGGCCGAAGGCGAGCAGGCGCACGAGCGCGCGCTCGAGGGTCTCGGAGGGGTGCTGCGCGATCGAGAGCGATCGCTCGGCGTAGAGGCCGCGATCGACGTTCGAGAGCTCGAGATGGACCCGGTAGATCGTCGCGCCACGTGCCATGCGGCCGAGCTTCGCCCACGTGGCCGGTCGCCGCGAGGGGCGCGTCTCGCGGCGCCTACGCGGAGAGATCCCCGGCGATCGCGCGGCGGAGCACGTGCTCGATCTCCGCGGCGGTGCACGGCTTCGGATTCGTTTCGAGCGACGGATC
>JBIPOQ010000381.1:0-4117 GCA_044379055.1 Myxococcota bacterium | reverse complement strand
GAACGGCGTCAACAACAACTACAGCATCCTGCTGACGACGACGTTCCAGGTCGCCGTCGCCGGGACCTACACGTTCCAGGTCGGCACCGACTGGGGCCGCGGTGGCGCCGCGGCGCTGATCGACACGACGACGGGCTCGGTCCTCTCCGAGCGCGTCATCACCGACGACGTCTGGTGGGGCAACAGCTGGACGAACCCCGACGTGTTCACGACGACGTCGACCTTCGCGGTCGGCGACGCCGTGACCCTCGCCTGGGTCGGCTTCGAGGGCTGCTGCGGCGGCTCGTCGACGATCCGGTTCTCGGTCGACGGCGGTGGCTTCCAGAACCTCACGCAGTCGAGCTTCGGCTCCTACACCGCCGTCCCCGAGCCCTCGAGCGCCCTGCTGTTCGGGCTCGGGCTGCTCGGCCTCTCCTGGGCGGGCCGCCGCCGGGCCTAGCCGGGCCCGGAAGCGGCGCGTCGCGGGGGGGCCGCCGGAGCCTCCCTAGAACGCGGCGCCTCCGTTCACGCAGAGCGTCGTCCCGGTCACGTACGCCGCCTCGTCGCTGCAGAGATAGACGGCGGCGTGGGCGATGTCCTCGGGCCGCCCGAAGTACGGAAGGGCGTTCAGCTTCAGGACGTAGCGGCGGAACTCCTCGGTCATGGTCCGCATCTCGGACTCGGTCTGGATCAGGCCCGAGGAGATGCAGTTCGAACGCACCCCCTGCCCTCCGAATTCCCGGGCGAGCGAGCGGATCATGACCTCGACGGGCGCCTTCGTCGTGAAGTAGGCGGGCATGCCCGGCGCCCCATTGCGGGTCCCGGAGGTCCCGATGGCGACGATCGAGCTGGTCTTCCGCTCCGCAGGCCGGGCCGCCTCGACGAGGGCGGGCAGCGCGTGCTTGAAGAGCCAGAGCAGGCCGCGGATGTTGGTCGCGATCGAGGTCTCGAGGACAGCATTGTCGAGGTCGAGGATCCCGGCCGTCTTCTCGCCGCTCGCGGTCGCCGTCGTCGCGGCGTTCGCGACGAGATCGTCGACGCGGCCATAGCGCGCGACGGCCTTCGCGACGAGATCGCGGATCGACGCTTCTTCGGTGAGGTCGCAGCGAAGGAAGGTCGCGTCTCCGCCGGCGCCGCGGATCGACTCGACGACGGCGGCGCCCCGCTCGTC
Organism: Myxococcota bacterium; assembly: GCA_044379055.1. Taxonomy (GTDB): domain Bacteria; phylum Myxococcota_A; class UBA9160; order UBA9160; family UBA4427; genus UBA4427. Next base: position 2,967 of record JBIPOQ010000381.1, on the reverse strand, counting down.
GCTCCGTCCGCTCACGACGACCCGACCGCCTTCGGCGGCGAATCGCGCGGCCATCGCGGCGCCGAGCCCGCTCGTCGAACCGGTGATGATCGAAACCCTGCCCTCGAGTCGTCCGGCCATCGCGTCTCCCCCTTCTTCCTGCGTCCCGCTTCTTCGCCCCGCCCCGGCCGGGGCGGTCGTGTCGTCCGTCTGCTCAGATTCCCTTCGGCCGATCGCCGATGATCTCGTCGCGCCGCAGCGCCTCGATCTCCTCGTCGGAGAGACCGAGCTCACCGCCCAGGATCTCGACGTCGTGCTCGCCGAGCATCGGCGCCGCGCGCGGAAAGTCGCGCCCGCCGACGTCGCGGAAGCGAAGCGGCTGGGTCGGGATCGGAACCCGGCCCGCGAGCGGATGGTCGACCGTGCGAACGAAGTCGCTCTCGACGATCGGGGCGAGCGTCGTCCCGAGCCGCGCAGCCAGGACCGGGGCGCAGGGGATGCCCGCCGCGAGGAGCCGTGCGACGGCCGCCTCGCGCGGCTGGTCCCGGAGCCAGACATCGAGCCCCTGATCGATGCGGTCATGGCCGCGGCGCCGGCCGGCGTGGCTCGCGAGCTCCGGATCCGACACCCAGTCCGGACGCGCGACCAGCGCGGCGAGCGCCCTCCACTGGGCGTCGGTCTCGACCGAGAGGGCGAGCCATTCCGGCTGTCCGAGCGCATCGACGCCGGCGCAGGCGTAGAGGCCCTGTGGCGCCGCGAAGGGCGAGCGATTGCCGTCGCCAGTCATCAGCTTGCCGGTGGCGTCGGCCTCCGCGACCCCCTCGGCCGTGATCGAGAGCAGCGTCTCGACCATCGCCGACTCGATGGCACAGCCCTCCCCCGTCGCATCGCGCCGGGCCAGGCCGAGCAGCGCCGCATACGCGGCATGGAGACCGGCGAGCGGATCCGCACACGCGCGCGGCGTCAGCGGCCCCGCGCGGTCGCCCGCCGACGCCGGATAGGCCGTCTGCCAGGCGAGCCCGGAGACCTGCTCCATCGTCTGGGCGAACCCGACCCGATTGCGCCAGGGACCATCGAGTCCGAAGGCCGGCATCCGGACGAACACGAGCCGCGGGTTCGCCGCGGCGATCCGCGCCCGATCGAGCCCGAAATTGTCGAGCACGCGCGGCGAGAAGTTCTCGATCAGGACGTCCGACCGGGCGACGAGGGCGAGCAGCAGCTCGACGCCGCGCGGGCGCGTCAGGTCGAGGGTCAGGCTGCGCTTGCCGGTGTTCGCGCTGTGGAAGGTCGGACCGAACTCCCACCAACCCTCGCTCTCGCGCGACTTCTGCGTACCGAAGCGCATGCCATCCGGGCGCTGGATCGACTCGACGTGGATCACGTCGGCCCCGAGACATCCGAGCACGAAGGTCGCATAGGGCCCCGCCCAGAACGCCGTGAGATCGAGGACGCGGAGACCTTCGAGGGGACGCGCGCGCGGCGTCGAGCCGGCCTCGCGCGGCGGCTCGGCGGGCGGCGCCGGCGGGGGACCCGCGTCCGATGCGCGCTCGAATCGCCGAGCCCAGGGCGGGGCCGCGGCGCCGGCCGCAACGCGCTCGGCGCCCGCCGCCCGCCCCTGCGCGAGGGTCGGCGCGGGGTCGAACGCGGGCCGTGCCCAACCCGTCGATGCGAAGGGCGAGCGCGGCATCCGGAAGTCGCCGCGGGGATTCCGGACGAAGACGCCGCGCTCGATCAGATGATCGAGGGTCGGCAGGATCGCCCCGTTGCCGATCGGCGCCGCGGGAACGCGCAGCAGCTCGCTGCGCTCGAGCAGCTCGGCGGTCGTGTGGCGCCGGGTGTAGGCACGGACCTCGGCGCGGATCTCCTCGGCGCGGGCGATGCGGGTCATCATGTGGGCGAGCATCGGATCTTCGGCCCATTCCGGGCGCTCGACGAGGAGCGCGAAGTCCATCCACTGCTGGGCGGTGAAGATGCAGAACCCGATCCAGCCATCGGCGGTCGGCTCGATCGAGGGCACGTCCTCGCTCGCCGGCAGCGCGAAGACCTGCGAGAAATGTCCCCAGACGCTGCCCGCGTTGGTCAGCGTCGGCAGAATGGCCTCGAGCTTCGAGAGATCGACCCGCGCGCCGCGACGGTCCCGACGGGCCGCGCGCAACGCGGCCGCGACGCCGAGCGCGGCGTAGGTTCCCGAGAGCCACTCGACGACCTCGCCGCCGGAGGTCAGCGGCGGAAGCCCGGGGCGTCCGCGCGAGGCCGTCGAGCCGCACCACGCCTGCAGCGTGAAGTCGTTCGCCGGCCAGGAAGCCCAGTCGCTCGCCGACCCGAAGCTCGAGAGCGAGAGCCAGCTCGCCTCCGGACGGATCTGCGCCAGCGCCTGCTCGCCGAGTCCACGGGCCTCGAGCCAACCGACCGGACGGCCGTCGAGGACCACGTCGCAATCGCGGTAGAGCGCGAGCAGCGCCGCCCGACCCAGCCCGCTCTCGAGGTCGAGGACGAGCGCGCGCTGACTCGTTCGCAGGTAGCGGAAGAGAAGCCCGTCGCCGTCGGCATCGAAGGAGGCTTCGCAGAGCCCGCGGCGCCGCAGCGGATCGCCCTCCGGCGGCTCGATCGCGACGACGTCCGCCCCCGCGTCGGCGAGCAGCTTCGTCGCATAACCCCCGGCGATGCCGCCGGTCAGGTCGAGCACGCGAACGCCGGCGAGGGGGCCTTGTTCCAGCATCTGCATCGGGGCGTGCCTCGCCGGGTGGAGCGTCCGGCCGATTGAATCCCAGCCCACGCGGATCGTCGAGTGCATCCATCGAAAGCTCGCCGCTGCGCAGCCCGGGCGAGCAAAGGCCGGGAATTCCCTCTACCGTCGCGCGCCGAATGGAACGTTCGAAGCCCCCGGCCCGCTCGCGATCCTTCAAGCGCCTCCGTGGGCATCCGTTCCGCGCGCGGGCTGCCTCGACTTGCGATTTCTGGCTCGTCCCGGCCTTCGTGTTCGCCGTC
>JBIPOQ010000380.1:0-4120 GCA_044379055.1 Myxococcota bacterium | reverse complement strand
CTCGAACGCGTCGCACGCCGGTGTCTCGGCGGGGATCCGCAGCGGATCGGGCTCTCGGCGACGGTGCGACCCGCGGAGGCGATCGCGCGATTCCTCGGCGGCGATCGCGAGGTCGAGATCGTCGACGCGAGTGCGCCGCCCGCGATCGAGCTCTCGTTGCGGGTGCCCGTTCCCGACATGACGCGGCCCGACGTCGCGGGGGTTTCCGGCGCCGCGCCGGTCCCCGGGCCCGGACCCGCCGGCCGGCCGGGTCCCGGTCGCTCGACGGGGGAGGAGGCGTCTGCTTCGCCGCCCGCGACGAGCCTCTGGTCTGCGATCCATCCGGAGCTGCTCGCGCAGATCCGCGCCCATCGCAGCACGATCGTCTTCACCAACAGCCGCGCCCTCTGCGAGCGCCTCGCCCAGGCGCTCAACGACCTCGCCGGCGAGCCGCTCGTCCGCGCCCATCACGGCAGCCTCTCCCAGGACGAGCGCCGCGGGATCGAAGGCGCCCTCGCCGCCGGCGAGCTGCGCGGAATCGTTGCGACGAGCTCTCTCGAGCTCGGAATCGACATGGCCGCGGTCGATCTCGTGCTGTTGGTCGAGAGTCCGGGGTCCGTCGCGCGGGGGCTCCAGCGGATCGGCCGCGCCGGTCACGCCGTCGGCGAGACGAGTCGCGGCATCCTCTTCCCGAAGCATCGCGGTGACCTGCTCGAGGCCGCCGTCGTGGCCCTCGGCATGCGGGCGGGCGAGGTCGAGTCGATCGCGGTGCCGAAGAATGCGCTCGACGTGCTGGCCCAGCAGATCGTCGCGATCGTCGCCGAGGGGCCGATCGAAGTCGCCGAGCTCGCGGCTCTCGTTCGACGCTGTTCGTGTTATGCGAACCTCGACTCGAAGCTCCTCTACGCCGTGCTCGACATGCTGGCCGGTCGCTATCCATCGACGGATTTCGCGGAGCTCCGGCCGCGGCTCCACTGGGATCGCGAACGCGGTCGACTCGAGATCCGCGAAGGCGCCGGTCGGATCGCGATCCTGTCGGGCGGGACGATTCCCGATCGTGGGCAGTACGCCGTCTTCATCGCTCCGGATGGGCCGCGAATCGGCGAGCTCGACGAGGAGATGGTCCACGAGACGAAGCCCGGCGACGTCGTGACTCTCGGCGCCTCGTCCTGGCGCGTCGTCGAGATCCATCGCGATCGTGTGCTCGTCCTGCCTGCGCCGGGGGAGCCGGGGCGTCTCCCGTTCTGGCGCGGTGATGGGCCCGGGCGGCCGATCGAGCTCGGCCGGGCGCTCGGGCGCTTCGTGCGCGAAGTGTGTGCGCAGGATGATCCGGCGGTCTGGCTTCGAACGCAGGGACAGCTCGATGCCAACGCGATCGGCAACCTCGTCGCCCACCTCGCGGCGCAGCGGGCCGCGACGGGCGCGGTGCCGAACGACCGCGAGATCGTGATCGAGCGCTTCCGCGACGAGCTCGGGGATTGGCGGATCGCGATCCTCTCGCCCTTCGGTGCCCGGGTCCACGCGCCCTGGGCGCTCGCGATCGCGGAGCGCCTCGTCGAGTGGGGCATCGACGACGCGCATCCGCTCTGGACCGACGACGGGATCCTCTTCCGTTTCGTCGACGCCGACGAGGTCCCGCCGCGGGCGCTCTTCCTGCCCGACCCCGAGTCGATCGAGGCCCTCGTCTGCGCGCGGCTCGAGGACTCGGCGCTCTTCGCCACCCAGTTCCGCGAGAACGCCGCGCGTGCGCTCCTGCTGCCGCGCCGCCGTGCGGGCGCCCGCATGCCTCTCTGGTCCCAGCGCCTGCGGGCGCAGAACCTCCACGCGATCGCGCGCCGCTTCCCGGATTTTCCGATCCTGCTCGAGACCTATCGTGCGTGTCTGCAGGACGTCTTCGACCTCCCGAGCCTCGTCGGCCTGCTCCGCGACGTCGAGTCGGGGGAGGTCGCCGTGCGCGACGTCGAGACCGCGGCGGCGTCGCCCTTCGCCCGCTCCCTCGTCTTCGCCTACACGGCGGGCTTCCTCTACCAGCCCGACATGCCCGCCGCCGAGCGCCGGAGCCAGGCTCTCGCGCTCGACCGGAACATGCTGCGCGAGCTGCTCGGCGCGACGGCGCTGCGCGGGCTGCTCGACGCACGGGCCCTCGACGAGGTCGAGCAGACGCTCCAGGGGCTCGCGCCCGAAACGAAGGCGCGTCATGCAGACGGCCTCCACGATCGCCTGCGCCAGTCGGGCGATGCGAGCGACGAAGAGCTGGCCGCGCGCTACGAGGGATCGCTCGCCGACTATCGAAAGGCCCGCGAAGCGCTCGTCGACGCGAAGCGGATCGTCGCCATCGACCTCGCGGGCGAGTCGCGCTGGATCACCGTCGAAGACGCCGCCGTCTATCGGGACGGCCTCGGGATCAGCCTGCCGGAGGGCCTGCCGCCCGCCCTGCTCGAGCCCGCCGCCGCGCCGCTCGAGCAGCTCGTGATGCGTCATGCACGCAGCCATTCGGCCTTCACGGCGGCGAGCCTCGCGGCGCGTCTCGGACTGCGCATCGAAGGACTCGACGCGCTGCTCGACTCCCTCGCGCGCCGCGGACGGCTCTTCGCCGGAGAGCTCGACCCGCGGCGCACGGGGCGCGAGTGGTGTGAGCCGGATGTGCTGCGGCGGGTCAAGAAGAAGACGCTCGCGAAGCTGCGCGAAGAGATCGAGCCGGTCGAGGGCGAGGTGCTCGGGCGATTCCTGCAGGACTGGCACGGCATCCTGCGACCGCAGCGCGGCCGTGCGCGTCTCGAGGAATCGATCGACCGGCTCGAGGGACTGCCGCTCTCCTTCGCCGAGCTCGAACGCGCGATCCTGCCGGCCCGCATCGCGGACTTCGAGCCCGCGCTGCTCGACGAGGCCGGGAGTCAGGGGCGCCTCGTCTGGATCGGTGCCGGGGCGATCGGCGAACGCGATGGTCGCGTCGCGCTCTTCCGGCGCGAGCGTCTCGCGGGATCCGGCCCGGGCGCATCGATCGAACGCGGCGCGGCGCCCGAAGCGCCGTCGCCGCTCGCGCTGCGAATCCAAGATGCGCTCGCGGCGAGGGGGGCATCGTTCTTCTCGGAGCTCGTTGCGGCCTGTCCCGGCCACGCGGCGAGTGCGATCGAGCAGGCGCTCTGGTCCCTCGTCTGGCAGGGCCTCGTCACGAACGACACGTTCGCGCCGCTGCGGGCGCGCCGGACGCCGACGCCGAAGCGTCCGCGGCGCCCCGGCCGTCACGCGCCGCCGTCGTCGACGGCCGGCCGATGGGCGCTGGTCGCGCCCCTCTTCGAGGAAGGCGGATCACCGACCGAGCTTCTCCACCGCCGCGTCCTCAGCCTGCTCGAGCGACACGCCATCGTGTCCCGGGAATCGCTCGAGGGCGAGGCGATCGCCGGCGGATTCGGTGCAATCTACCCAGTCCTTCGCGAGATGGAGGAGGCGGGTCGCGTGCGCCGCGGGCATTTCTGCGCCGGGGCGAGCAGCGCGCAGTTCGCGTTGCCCGGGGTGGTCGATCGGCTGCGTGCGTTTCGTGGGCGCCCGGCGAGCCCGCAGGCGGTGCTCCTCGCTTCTCTCGATCCGGCCCAGCCGTACGGCGCGCAGATCCCCTGGCCGGCGCTGCGGTCCGGGCGGGCGCGCCGCGCGGTCGGCACGGCGGTCGTGCTGGTCGATGGCGCGCCGGTTCTGTTCGTCGAGCGCGGAGGCCGCAGCCTGCTCTCGTTCGCCGACGCGTTCTCCGACGCGCTCGACGATGCGGTCGGCGACGCGCGGGGGCTCGCGGCGCTATCCGCCCTCGCGGTCGGCGCAGGACGTCTCGGCGTCAAGCGCCTCTCGATCGAGCAGGTCGACGGCGCTCCCGCTCGCGAGGCCTCCTTCGCCGCCCTCTTCGAACGCGCGGGATTCCGGGTCGGGTATCGGGGGTACGAGATCGATCGGCTGAAACGTTAGGCTGCGGAAGCGAGGCGGACATCACGCGGACATCAAGCGGTCTCGGCCTCGACCCCGGGCAGCCCGTCCCCCGACCGATCGACGGCGAGGACGTCGACGCCGATGCCGAAGGCGGTCGCGATCGACAGCGCCGAGAGGCCGCCGCCGACGGCGAAGGCGAGGGCGAAGGCCTCGGGCGTGCCGCGGC
>JBIPOQ010000379.1:0-4122 GCA_044379055.1 Myxococcota bacterium | reverse complement strand
GAAGCGATCGAGCAGGACGCCCAAGGCCGTCGTCAGCTCGAGGCGGGCCAGCGGCGCGCCGACGCAGTGGTGCTCGCCCTGGCTGAAGGCCATGTGGGACCCGGCGTTCTTGCGCCGGAGATCGAGAACGTCGGGATCCGGAAACTGCTCGGGGTCGCGGTTCGCGGCGGCGAAGCGGACATGGACCATCGCGCCGCGGGGAATCTCGACCCCCGAGACGGAGCCTGCCTGCTCCGCGTAGCGGAAGAAGCCCTGGCTCGGGGACTCGAGGCGGAGCGTCTCCTCGACGAAGCCGCGCAGGAGGGAGCGATCCTGGCGGAGTGCGCGCTCGATCTCGGGATGCTCGATCAGGAGCCAGAGCCCGGAGGCGAGCGCGCTCGTGACGGTCTCGTGGCCCCCGACGATGAGGTGCTCGGCGATCCCCATCTTCTCGGCCATCGGGAGCGGGCGCCCGTCCGGGAAGCACGCGTTCGCGAGGGTCGTCAGGACGTCTTCTCCCGGCTCGCGTCGCTTTCGCTCCATCCACTCCGCGAGATACTGCTGGAGCTCGACGCCGAGGCGGGCGACCTCGATCTCGCGTTCGAGCGAGATGACGCCGGAGAGCGGCTCGACCCAGGCGTCGGACCAGTGCTTGATCTTCTTCGCATCCTCGGCGGGCAGCCCGAGCAGGCGCGTGATCACACCGATCGGGAGCCGCGCGGCGAAGCGCTCGATGAAGTCGCATTCCGGTGTGCGGGCCAGCTCGTCCGCCAGGTCGGCGGCGAGCGCAGCGATGAAGGGCGCGAGGCTGCGGACGCGGCCGGCGGTGAAGGCGCTCGCGACGAGGGCGCGGTAGTCGCGGTGGATCGGCGGGTCGCTCTGGAGCCGCGTGTCCCGGGGCCAGCCATTCGCTTCGAGGATCTGTCGCGCCTCGGCGTGCTGGAACATCGAGAAGCCGGCCTTCACGAGCAGGTCGTTGGCCCAGATCTCGGGATGCTCGAGGACGTGCTGCACGTCGCGGTAGCGCGTCACGATCCAGGCGCCGAGCGGCGCGCTGAAATGGACGGGGGCCTGCTCGTGGCAGGCGCGATAGTAGGCCCAGGGCGATTCCTGGATCTCGGGCTCGAGCAGGCTGTGTGCGACGGCGCGCATGTTCAACGACTCCCGGTCTGGGGGCAGGAGTGGGCGCAGGAGTGGGCGAGCGGGAGCGATTCGTAGGCGCGGATCGTCGGATTGCGCTTCTGCCAGCGCGGCGCTCCGGAGAGCGCCCAATCGACCTTTCCCCGCACGAGCAGTCGTTCGAGGACGATCTGTGCCTCCATCCGCGCGAGGGCGGCACCGAGACAGAAATGCCGGCCGCCGCCGAACGAGACGAGGCCCGCGAGGTCGCGATCGATGTCGAAGCGATCCGGGTCGGGGTAGCGGCGGGGATCTCGCTGGGCGGCGCCGAGGCCCAGCAGGAGCTGGCTTCCAGCGGGAATCGCGACGCCTTCGAGCTCGAAGGGGATCCCGGCGCTCCGGCTGCAGGACAGGGCGGGCGGCTCGAAGCGGAGCGTCTCCTCGACGACGGCGGGGATCCGATCCGGCTCGCGCCGGACCCGCGCGAGGAGCTCGGGTCGTTCGAGCAGGCAGGCCACCGCATTGCCGATCAATCCCGAGGTCGTGTCGATCGCCGCCGTCACGAGCAGGACGGCGTTGGCGACGACCTCGAGGCTCGAGAGCGCGCCGAGCTCGGGATCCGGAACGCAGAGCTTCTCGAGCAGTCCGTGCGGGACCCGGCCCGAGCGGAGCCTTCCGTCGAAGTCCCGGGCGAGGCCCTCGATCATCGCGATGCCGTCCGCCGGACCGGATCCGGCGCCGAGGACGATCCGCTCGATGCCCGACCGCCATTCGTCCGCTGGAATCCCGAATAACACCCGGATCACCTCGGAGGGCAGCGCGAAGGCGAGGGCGGGGACGACGTCGATCGGCTCGCCCGGGGCGCTCGCTTCGAGCCCCGCGACGAGTCGATCCACGATCTGGCTCACCAACGGGCGGAGGCCCTCGATCTTGCGCGGCGTGAACTCCCGGCGGACGAGGTCCCGAGCGCGTTGCTGCGGCGCTCCGTCGAGAGACATCAGCCAGGAGCGCATCACGTCGGCGACGAGCCCGGAATCGGCGCCGAACGACGCCGCGACACCGGCGCCCGCACCGAGCCGGGGATCGCGGAGGCAGGCGTCGACGAGATCCCAGCGCGTGACGAAGAAGACGCCGCCGCCGGTATCGAGGACGGGGCTCGACTCGCGGATCTCGCGCCAGCGCGCGTGCGGATCGTCCGCGAGGGCGATCGCGTAGATGTCCCAGCTTCCGCCGCGCTTGCGCTCGTTCGTCGCGGTCGGGTTCGCCCCGTCGACCGGACGGGACTCGGCTTCGGACGTCATGGGGCCTCGCGAGATCGATCGGATCGGGGATTGGCGTGGCGCCGTCAGCATGAGAGAATCGGTGGGGATCTTCAAGGGGCGACCCGCGGTCGCGACGGAAGGAACGCAGCATGCTCGCAGTTCGGTTCGACGGGAAGCGCGTGGTCGTGGGCGAGCGGCCCGCGCCGAGCGGATCGGGGGTTCTCGTCCGCGTTCGGGGCTGCGGAATCTGCGGCTCCGATCTCGCGATCCTCGACAGCGGCTTTCCCGTCTCCGGAACGCCCGGCCACGAGATCGCCGGCGAGCTCGCGGACGGGACCCCGGTCGCGATCGAGCCGATCGCGCCCTGCGGAGGCTGTCGCTACTGCCAGACCGGCGACTATCAGGTCTGCGTCCACGGCGTCTCGATGGTCTACGGCGTCGGCAAGGACGGCGGCATGGCCGAGCAGATCCTGGTCGAGCCGCGCTGCATCGTGCCCCTGCCGCGCCGGATCGACGCGAGGACGGGCTGTCTGGTCGAGCCGCTCGCGGTGGCCGTTCATGGTGTCCGCCGCGCCGGGATCGACGGCGCGCAGCGCGTGCTCGTCGTCGGCGGCGGCTCGATCGGGCTCGCGGCGGTCGCGGCGGCGACGGCGACCGGGGCCCACGTCGCCCTCGTCGCGCGCCACCCGGCCCAGCTCGCCGCCGGGCGTCTGCTCGGCGCCGAGATCGTCGACTCCGGCGCCGGCGGCGACTACGACGTCGTGCTCGAGTGTGCGGACTCGGCCTCCGCGATCGCGACGGCCTGCGAAGCGATCCGTCCGAACGGAAAGCTCGTCATGCTGGCGTCGTCCTGGGGCTCGGTCGAGCTGCCGGGGCTCGTCGTCGCGGCGAAGGAGCTCGAGATCGTGATGTCGACCATGTACGGACGGGCGGGCAGCGTGCGCGACGTCGAGGCGGCGGCGACGATCCTCGCGGATCGCGAAGAGGTCGCCGAGGCGCTCATCAGCCACCGATTTCCGCTGTCGAAGGCGGCCGAGGCCTTCGAGACCGCCCGGGACCGGAAGGCCGGCGCGATCAAGGTCGTCCTCGAGCCGTGACGGATTTCATCTTCGAGACGATCAACTGGTCCCCGTTTCTCGGCGCCTCGTCCCCCGACTTGCCGCGCCTCGTGCGCGCTGCGGCCCGTGCGGGCTTCCGGCTCATCTCGTTCGATACGGCCGTGATCGGTGCCTGGCGCGCGAACGGCGCGACCCTCGGCGCCCTGCGCCGGCTCGTCGAGGACGAGGGCCTCTCGATTCCCGCGGTCCACTCCATCGCGATCGGCGACGACGTCGCTGCCGCGCGCGAGGCGGCGCTGCCTCTGGCCGAGGCCGCCAGCGCGTTCGGCGCGCGGCATGTCCACGTCGGCGGCACGGCGCCCCTCGGCCCGGCGCTGCTCGAGGCGACGAACGCGGCCGCGGTCGTGTGTCGGCAGGCGGATGCGGTGCTCGCCGTCGAGTTCCTGCCCTTCCTGCCGATCGCCTCGATCGCGGACGCCCGGGCGATGATCGTGAGCGCGGAGACCCGGGGCTCGGGGCTCGTCGTCGACAGCTGGCATTTCTTCCACGGCCCCGACGACTGGCCCGAGCTCGAGAGCCTGCGCGCGGAGGAGATCTCGTACGTCCAGTTCGACGACCACCCGCCGCTCGCGAGCTCCGATCTCCTCGCCGAGACGACCGCGCGGCGCGTCTATCCCGGCCGCGGGGTCTTCGACCTCGAGCGC
>JBIPOQ010000378.1:0-4128 GCA_044379055.1 Myxococcota bacterium | reverse complement strand
TCGAGCAGAGGGTGCCGATCAGGACCGCGAGCCGGAGGCGATGATCGCGCCAGGCGACCAGCGCGCCCTCCGCGATCTCGCCGAGGACGCTCGTCGCGACGCTGCGCTGGACCGCTCGGGTCCCGATCACCGCCAGCACGCAGAGCAGCGGCGCGAAGGCGATGGCGTTGACGAGGAAGGCCGTCGTCGGGCCCCAGCGATGCAGCACGAAGCCCGCCATCGCCGGGCCGATCGCGCGCGAGACGTTGAACTGGATCGCGTTCAGCCGGTAGGCCGCGGAGATCTGCCGCGCCGGGACGATCTCGGCGACGAAGGACTGGTAGACCGAGGTCTGGGTCGAGGACGCGAACCCCATCGCGATGGCCAGCGCGATCAAGCGACCGATATCGAGGGCGCCGGCGCGGCTCATCGCGAACAGGACGAGGGCGAGCACGACCTGGATCCCGCCGGAGATCAGGAGCAGCGCGCGCTTCGAGTAGCGATCGGCGAAGACGCCGCCGAGGGGCGAAGCGATCAACGCCGGCAGTCCCGACGCGACGGCCGACACGCCGAGCCACGCGTTCGAGTCCGTCATCTCGTAGACGAGATACGGCACCGAGAGCGAGAGCATCCAGTTGCCGGAGGCGGCGAGGGTGCCGGTCACGAAGCAGGCGAGGAAGCGCCGCTCGCGAAAGGGCGTCAGCGGACCGATCGGTCCGCTCGACTCCGCCGTTCGCGATCCGCCGTCCGGTGTCGTCCCGGGCGTCAGATCTGCCAGGTATCGCCCGAGTGGAGCAGGGCCTTCAGATTGCCCCGGCCGCGCTGGGCGATCGCCGAGTCGACCTGGGCCTGGAGCATGTCCTCGTAGGTCGGCCGCTCGACCGATCGGAAGACGCCGATCGGCACCGGGAACTCGGGGCGCTGGAGCGTCGCGAGCATGCCGGCGTAGGACGACGAATCGATCTTCTCGTCGTGCACGACCACACCCTTCGCGACCGGATCGTCGCCGGCCGCGAGGTCGATGACCGAGGGCGAGCCGTTCTTGACGACGATGCCCTTGCGGCCCTCGGGCGTGCCGAAGACGAGGGGCTTGCCCTGCTCGAGGGTGAGCGTCGCCTGGGCGCGGGTCTTGCGGTCCTGCATCTCCTCCCAGACGCCGTCGTTGAAGACGGGGCAGTTCTGGAGGATCTCGATGAAGGAGGTGCCCTTGTGCTGGTGGGCCCGGGTCAGGACTTCCTGCATGTGCTTGGCATCGACGTCGATCGTGCGGGCGACGAAGGTCGCGCCGCAGCCCAGGGCGAAGGCGATCGGGTCGATCGGGTGGTCGATCGAGCCCTGGGGCGTCGACTTGGTCTTGAGGCCGACCTGCGAGGTCGGCGAGTACTGGCCCTTCGTGAGGCCGTAGATGCGGTTGTTGAAGAGCATGATCTGCGCGTCGATGTTGCGTCGGATCGTGTGCATCAGGTGGTTGCCGCCGATCGAGAGACCGTCGCCGTCGCCCGTCACGATCCAGACCGAGAGCTCGGGCCGCGAGGCCTTGATGCCCGTCGCGAAGGCCGGCGCGCGGCCGTGGATCGTGTGGAACCCGTAGGTATTCATGTAGTACGGGAAGCGCGAGGAGCATCCGATGCCCGACACGAAGACCACGTTCTCACGCGGCACGCCGAGCTCGGGCATCACGCGCTGGACGTTCGCGAGGATCGAATAATCCCCACATCCGGGACACCAGCGGACGTCCTGGTCGGAGGTGAAATCCTTGGCGGTGACTTTGACGGCGGGAGCGGCCATGGGTTCTTGATCCTCGATCGCGGGGTGGATGGGGAGAAGGGACGGGACGGATCAGGCGCCGTGGAGCTTTCGAATCGCTTCGACGAGCTCCCCGATCTTGAACGGCTGTCCGATGATCTTCGAGAACGACTGCACGTCGACCAGGTACTTCGCCCGGAGCAGGAGGGCGAGATGGCCATCCGTCAGCTCCGGGAGCAGGACCTTGTCGAAGCTGCGGAGCACGTCGCCGAGGTTGCTCGGGAAGGGATGGAGATGGCGCAGATGGATCTGCGACACGCTCATGCCCTCGCCCCGGGCGGCTTCGACGGCGGCGGTGATGGAGCCCTTCGTGCCGCCCCATCCGACCACGAGCAGCTTGCCCTTCGCCGGGCCGTCGACCTCGATCGGCGGGAGATCGGCGGCGATGCCGTCGATCTTCGCCTTGCGCAGGGCGATCATCTTGCCGTGGTTCTCGGCCTCGTAGCTGACGTTGCCCGTGACGTCCTGCTTCGTCAGGCCGCCGATGCGGTGCTCGAGGCCGGGCGTTCCCGGGATCGCCCAGGGGCGGGCCAGGGTCTGCGGGTCGCGGGCATAGGGCTTGAACTCGCCGACCTCGATCGGCTGCGCGAAGCGGACGGGATTGCGCTCGAGCGAATCGACGTCCGGGATCAGCCAGGGCTCCGAGCTGTTCGCGATGTACCCGTCCGACAGCACGATCACCGGCGTCATGTACTTCACCGCGAGCTTGAAGGCCTCGAGCGTCGTGAAGAAACAGTCGCCGGGGGTCGACGCGGCCAGGATCGGGATCGGGCTCTGCGAATGTCGGCCGAACATGCCGGCCAGCAGATCGCCCTGCTCGGTCTTCGTCGGCGAGCCCGTCGACGGTCCCGCGCGCTGGACGTTGATCGCGACGAGCGGGAGCTCGGTCATCACCGCGAGCCCGAGGGCCTCCTGCTTCAGGACGAAGCCGGGACCGCTCGAGACGGTGACCGCGAGCTGGCCCGCGAAGGCCGCGCCGATCGCCGACGAGACCGCCGCGATCTCGTCCTCGGCCTGGAACGTCTTCACACCGAACTGCCGGAAGCGCGCCACCTCGTGGAGCACGTCGGAGGCCGGCGTGATCGGATACGCGCCGAAGAACACGTCGCGCTCCATCTGGACGCCCGCCGCCACGATGCCCCAGGCGATGGCCTGGTTGCCCGTGATGTTGCGGTAGGTGCCCGGCAGGATCTTGGCCGCGGGCACCGCGAACGAGGCCGGGAAGAGCTCGGTCGTCTCGCCGAAGGCGTGGCCCGCGCGGATCGAGCGGATGTTGCCCTCGAGGATCTGGCCCTTGAACTTCGTCGCGAGCCAGCGCTCGGTCGCCTCCATCGGCCGGCCGTAGAGCCAGCAGAGCACGCCGAGGGCGAAGAAGTTCTTGCAGCGATCGATCTCGCGGGACGAGAGGTCGAGGCCCTTCAACGCATCGCGATTCAGCGTCGTGAAGGGGATCTCGACGAGCTTGTAGCGCTCGCGCAGGTCCGGGAGCGGATCGTTCGTGTAGCCCGCGCGGGTCAACGCCTTCTGATTGAAGGCGTCGATGTTGATGATGATCATCCCGCCCGGTCGCACGTCGTTCGCGTTGCCCCGCAACGCGGCGGGATTGAACGCGATCAGCACGTCCGGTCGATCGGCCGGCGTATGGATGTCCTGGCTCGAGAAGTGGATCTGGAAGCCGGAGACGCCCGCCATCGTGCCGGCAGGGGCGCGGATCTCGGCGGGAAAGTCGGGAAACGTCGAAAGATCGTTTCCGAAGAGCGCCGTCTCGTCCGTGAATTTCGAGCCGGTGATCTGCATGCCGTCGCCGGAATCTCCGGCGAATCGGATGGCGACGCTCGTCAGTTGTTCGATCGGTTTGCCGTGCTGGGATTGGCTGGTGGTCACGCTGGCCCGTCTCTCGTCTCGCGCAGGTTTGCGATCTACGTACGCCCGACTGGGGGTGCAACGTAGGGGAGTGGTTTCTTGCAGAGTCAGAACTGTGGAATCAGGAAAGAATCTCTAGGCCGGTTCGGTCCTTGAAGCGCGAAGGAATCTTCGCGCGGAATCGGAGGCCAGGCTGCCCGGCCGAGCTCTTGGCCGCCGAGATTGTATCCGGTCGGAGAGCGGGCGAAAGGTCCCGGGAGCCCGACGCGCGCGGGCCTTTCGTCGAAAAAACGGTCGGTCGGACCGGGACTTTGGGCCCCGTCTGCCGGCCGGCGAGGCTCAAGATTCCGGCGGCAGAGCCGATGCACCCGACATGTTTCGACGTCTGTCCGAGCCGCTGCCCCTGTCGGAGGCGAGCCTCCTGCTGCTCCGCGCGGCGATGAACGCGCCCGTGTTGAACGTGGGGTTCCTTCCGGTCGG
>JBIPOQ010000602.1:0-2612 GCA_044379055.1 Myxococcota bacterium | reverse complement strand
CACGCGCGACGGCGGCATCGAGCGCTCGCAGATCGCGGATTCCGCCGAATTCGGGGGCTGGCTCGCCCGTCGGAAGCCGGATCTCGACACGATCCGCTTCCATGTCTGGAACGACAGCTTCGAGACCTATCTCGAGGCCCGCGCCCGGATCGAGGCGGCCGGATTCCGCGGTGGCTGGCGCGGCCACGAGGCCGACCAGGAGCTCGAAATCGGCCTCCGCTTCGGTCTGCCGGATCCCGAGGTCCGCCCCCTCGAGGTCGACTGAGGCGGGACCGCGCGCCGGACCGAATGGCCTTTGCAGCCGCTTCGAAAACTCGTATAAAGAGGAGCCCCGAAAATCGGGGCGGCGGGGGCGCGTTCGTTGGGGGAACGACCGGACAGCGTGGTCGTCGAGGAGCTGGATGCGCTGGCGCGGGTGCGCGCGCAGCTCGCCGAGCTGCCCCCCGTGCGGACCGCGAGCGAGGCCCCGATCGTCCGCGAGCTCGAGCGCCTGCGGGAGCGGCTGCTCTCGGGCGACGAGAACAAGGACCACTCGGCGCTGACCGAGCAGTACCACAACCAGTCCGCGATCCTGCACCAGCTGCGCAGCGCGGGGCAGGTCGCCCAGGTCGATCCGGCGTCGCCGTATTTCGCGCATCTGCGTCTCGAGGAGGAGGGTCGCGAGCGCGATCTGTTCCTCGGTCGCGCGACCTGTCTGCAGAAGGGCGTGCGCATCGTCGATTGGCGCGACGCGCCGATCTCGAAGATCTTCTACAGCTATCGCCAGGGCGAGTCGTTCGACGAGGAGATCTCGGGGCGCGAGCGGCAGGGCTCGGTGCGCGCGCGGCGGATGGTGCGGATCCGGGACGGCGTGCTCGAGCGCGTGCAGGCGCCGGAGGGCGATTTCAGTCTCGACGCCCGGGAGGCCTCGGGCTGGCGGCGGGAGGCCCATGGCGTGCCGCGGCTCGCGGGGGGCGAGGCGGTGGCGCTGCGCTTCGACGAGCGGGACGACGCCTTCGCGCGGCGCCTCGGTCGGGGCGCCGACGGCGCGCCCCAGCGGGCCGACAAACATCTCCCCGAGATCACCAGCCTGATCGATCCGAGCCAGTTCGACCTGATCACGCGGCCCGCCGCGGGCTACCTCGTGATCCGCGGCAGCGCCGGCTCGGGCAAGACGACGGTCGCGCTGCACCGCATCGCCTATCTGGCCTTCGCCGATCCGGCGATCGACGGGCCGGAGACGCTGGTCGTCGTGTTCTCCCGGGCCCTGGCCCGTTATGTGGCACACGTCCTGCCGTCGCTCGGCCTCGCACGCGTCCGCATCGTGACCTATCGCGACTGGATCCACGACGAGCGCCGCCTGCATTTCCCGGATCTGCCGGCGGAGCGCCGCGAGGACACGCCCGCCCTGATCCAGGCGATCAAGCTGCATTCCGCCCTCGACGTCGCCCTCGAACGCCAGGTCGCCCGGGTGCCGGGACCGCGCACCGCCGGGCAGGCCTACGACGACTGGGCGAGCGTCCTGACCCAGCGCGGACTGCTCGGCGACGTGTTCGCGGAGCTCGCTCCGGGGCGCTTCTCCGACCGGGAGCTCGATCGTTTCGTCGAGTGGAATCGCGTGCGCCTCGAGGAGCTCGGCTCGGCCCTCGCCGGCGCCGAGGACCACGACGGGGCCCTCGATCCCGAAGATGACGCGCTGCTGATGCGGGCCCATCAACGCCGGGTCGGCGACGCGGTCCTGCCGGGGCGGCGCAGCGAGCGGCTGCGTCACATCGTGATCGACGAGGTACAGGATTTCGCGCCGATCGAGGTGCGCGTCCTGCTCGACCGCATGCGGACCGAGGCGAGCATCACGCTCGCCGGCGATACGCAGCAGCAGCTGATGGAGAGCTCGGGCTTCACGTCCTGGCCGACCTTCTTCCGCGAGCTCGGCCTCGAGGGCGTCGAGGTCGAGACCCTGCGCGTCAGCTATCGCTCGTCGGCCCAGGTCATGCAGTTCGCGGTCTCCCTGCTCGGGAGTCTCCAGGAGGACGACGAGGTCCGGGCGACCCGCGACGGACCGCCGGTCGAGCTCTTCCGGATGACCGATCGGGGCGCCTGCGTCGCGCTCCTGTCGGACGTCCTGCGCGAGCTGATGGCGTCGGAGCCCCTGGCCTCGGTCGCGATCCTGACGCCGAGCGCCGTCGCCAGCGACGTCTACTACGAGGGCCTGGCCCGCGCCGATCTGCCCCGCCTGCGCCGGATCCGCGACGGCGAGTTTCCGTTCAAGCCCGGCATCGAAGTCACCGAGGTGGCTCAGGTCAAGGGGCTCGAGTTCGACTACGTGATCGTGCTCGACGTCGATTCCCAGAGCTACCCGGACAGCCAGGCCGCGCGCCGGCTGCTGCACGTCGCCGCGACGCGGGCCGTCCATCAGCTCTGGATGATGAGCGTCGGGACTCCGTCCCCGCTCGTGCAGGAAGTGACGATTCGTTGAGTGCCCGCGCGTCCATCGGACGCGGAGGGTCGGAGGCGCTGCGATGGACTTGCGACAGGGAGACCGCGTTCGGATCCTCGCCCCGCACAGCGAGTACACCGGTTGTCGCGGCACGGTCGTCGATCCCGACGAGCCCGGCGTCGCCGCGCTCGGCCGA
>JBIPOQ010000377.1:0-4156 GCA_044379055.1 Myxococcota bacterium | reverse complement strand
GATCTGTTCCAGTCCGCCTTCAGCTGGACCGCGACCGTGACGCCGGTCCCCGAGCCGCACGGTGCGCTGCCGGCGGCGATCGGTGCGCTGGCCGTGCTCGCGTCGCTCCGCCGGAGGGCCGTCCGATGATCAAGAAGCTGTCCCGACTGCTCGTGTGGATCCTGGTGGTGCAGCTCCTCGCGCCGACGCCTCGCGGGCTGGCCGCGATCACCGAAGTGCCCCTCACGATCACCGTCGGCTCGCCGCGCGTCAATCCGCTCACCCGCGCGATCGACGTCCCCGTCACCATCACGAACAACCTCGGCGTCGCGGTGCCCGGGCCGATCGCGCTCGCGAGCTATGCGGATCCCGATCCGACGATCCCGCCCGCGCCGGGCCTCTTCCAGCCGTACCTGATCGGGAAGTACGGCCCCCTCTACCCGGACGGGGCGATCGCGCCGTTCCCGTCCTACGTCGACCTGCCGACGGGGCTCGCGCCGGGGCAGAGCGTTCAGCTGGTGCTGCGCTTCTTCAATCGCGACGACGTCGTCGCCGACTGGCGCAACCTGCGCACCTTCACCTACCCGCCGAATCCCGGCGGCTTCCCGCCCTCCGCGACCTCGTTCCCGACGACCGGCGTCCCGATCGACATCGCGACGGGACAGCAGATCGTGCAGCCGACGGGCTTCCTGCCGTGCTGCACGAATGCGTGGCGCACGGTCGCCTGGCGCCAGCAGACCTTCCAGTACGACTTCGAGGCGACGAACTTCAACGGCGGGACGCTGACCTATCAGATCGTGCCGGTGCCGGCGCTGCCGCCCACGCTCGCCGGCGCGACCTTCGCGAACACGGCGAACATCGACGCATCGGGCGTCGTCCGCTGGTTTCCGCCCAGCGTCGGGCTGTACGCGTTCCGGATCCAGGTGAACGACGGCGTGGCGGCGCCGGGCGGCCAGGACGTCATCGTCGACGTGCGCGAGCCGAACGCCGTGGCGGCGACGGATCCGATCTCGTGCGGGAACGGGGCGGTGGTCCTCGACGCGCAGACACAGCTCGTGCCCGCGCCCTACGACCTCCTCGAGCCGAACGACCCGATCACGCTCGGCCGCGCGTACGCACGGGTCGCCGAAGGGCGGGGGGTGAGCTGCAACCCGGCCACGACCAACTTCATGGGCGTCGGCCAGAATCCCGTCACCTGCCGCACGATCGACGGACTCTTCCCGGCAGACCAGTGCAGCTTCGCGATCGACATCACGAAGCCGGCCCCCCCGCCCGCGCCGACGCCGGCCGATCTCGAGATCCAGGTCTCCGGGAGCGAGCGGTTCCAGAACTGCACGACGACGGGCGTCTACGAGCTCAGCTGCCAGCGCTACCTCGCGCCGAACGTGACCGACGTCGGCAACTTCGGCATCTCGGTGCTCAACGCCGGGGACCAGCCGGCGAGCAACGTCGTCGTCAAGCTCCGCCTCCCCGTCACGATCGGCGGCAACGTCATCGACGAAGAGGACTGGGTCCTGTTCCCGGGCGCGGCGGGGGCCTGCACGCTCTTCCTGACCACGTCGGAGATCGGCTACCAGAACGTCCCGCAGTTCGAGTGCACCTTCGGCAACGGCGTCCTGCAGCCGGGCCAGCGGATCGACCTGAGTTTCGCGACGGCGGCCGGGAACACGGAGGAACTCTTCGCCCGCGTCCAGGTCTCGACGAGCTCCGCCGAGACGGACCTCGCGGACAACGAGGTCTTCCTGACCACGCTCGAGGACGCCGGCGCTCCGATCTTCGTCACGCCCGAGCAGGAGCAGAAGGCCTGCGAGCTCCGCGAGGACTACATGCGGGGCGCGTTCGTCGGTCTCACCGAGACCTTCCGCTGCGATCTCGAGGACAATCCGTGGGCGCGCTGGCTGACCTTCGCGGTGCTGACCGCGACCTCGCTCCTCACGGGCGGCGCGAACTTCCTGCTCGCGAGCCAGACGGCCATCGGCGCGAACTTCCGGAGCTTCGTCTTCGGGATCGGGGAGGCGGTGGCGCTGATCCGGTGACGGGCGCGGCGCCGCACCGCCCCCTGCTCACCAGGTCACGTCGATGCCGGCGCTACTCGATCGAAGGCCGAACGATCGCGAGCCGGCCTTTCGTGATCCGATTCCAACGCCGCCGTCGATTTCACGGAAAAGACGCGCAACCTGCGTTCGATCGCAAAGGCGCGCCTCACGAGGAGTCTTCCGTGAAGCCCAAGGCCCCCCCGCGGTTCGGACCCTCGATTCGAACACGCAGGGCGACGACCCTGTGGGGCCTCCGATGATCACCGCCGAACGGGAAGATTCCGGCACGGATCCGTGTCGGTCCGGGTGGGTCCTTGCGGGAAACGCCTTCGCTGGACCTTCCAGGCCGGGATCTCGCGGGATACGCTTCGGGGGGTCGCATGGGGCCCCCGTCTTCGTCCCACCGTCCGAGGCATCGATGGCGCTTCGTCTTGCCGCACTCCTCGTCTCGTTGCTTCTCGCCCGTCTGGCGGCGGCGGCCGACCCGCTGCCGATCGAGGCGAGCCGTGTGCTGGATGTGGGCTCGGCATCCACGGTCTTCAGCGTCGATCTCGGGACGCTCCCGACCCGTCCGGTGCTGATCGTCGAGGCGATCCCCGACGCTGCGCATCCCGACATGTGGATCGAGATCGAGGTCACGGATTACGACCTTCCGCCGGGCGGTGACGGCTCGGCTTGCCCCAATCCAAGCGAGTCGAATCGGGTGTTGGGCCGCCGGCTCGAGCGCGTTTGGTACCAGTGTCAGCCTGCGGGCGGTTATCCGGGGTCGACGGCGTCGGTGATCGTCCGCGTCCCGTACTTCGGCTACGCAGGCGCTCCGGCGACGGTGACGACCCGGATTCGCGGCGTGACCCGCCCGCCGACGGCGACGCTCCAGCAACAGGTGAGCGGTCTGCGCCGGATCGTGGTTCCAGCGTCGAAGGACACGGTCCTCTACGAGGACGCTCCGGCCGCGAGCAACGGTGGGGGATCGACTTTGTGGGCGGGCGTGGTGACCCAGTCCGCCTTGACGGGGCTGCGGCGCCATTCGCTCGTCGCATTCGACGTTGCCGCCGAGATCCCGACGAACGCGACGGTCGAGCAGGCGAGCCTCGCGCTCCAGGTCGTGTACGCCGAACCGACGTGGACGACACAGACGCTCGACATTCGCCGCGTGGCGCCCCGCCCGAGCGGATCCAGCTGGCAGGAAGGCGACTACGATCAACCCGGCGACGAGTTCTTCGGCAGCGGAGGGTTCGCGCTCGCTGCGGACTGGCTGCATCGATCGAGCCCCCTCTGGCCCTGGCCGGCGCTTCTCTGGTCGACGCCGGGGGGAGATCCGATCGGATCGCCGCTGCTGCAGTTCCCCTCCATCAATTCCCCGCGCGCACTCCAAGGGACTTCGGCATCCCTGACCGCGGCGGTCCAGAACATGGTCTCGACGGGCAACTCGAGCGACGGATTCGTCCTCTCGGCGGGAAACACGATGTTTCCGTTCTCGCGTCGTGGCCTCCAGATCGCGAGCCGCGAGTATTCGACGGCCAACGTGCGGCCGCAGATGACCGTCGACTACACGATTCCGGGCACGTCCGGCACCGGCGAGATCTGGACCAACGTCATGGACTTCGTCGACGAGGGCCAGAACTTCCGCTGGATCTACGACCTCGATCAGGACGACGTCTACGTCAGCCCGGCGGGCGGCATCTGCACCGTCGTTTCCCGTCCTCCCGGGCAATCCGAGCCGCTCCCCTACAGCTACGCCTGGGGCGGGGCGCCGGGCTTCACGGGCGTCGACTGCTGCAGCTGGCGGATCGAATCCGAGGTGAGCGACACCATCGGGACCGGCCAGGCCCTCTTCTACCACAACCTCGACCCGTACGACCCCGCGAACGATCCGACGGACCTCGATGCCGACGGCCTCGTCGACATCTGCGACAACTGCCCGAACACGCCCAATGGCCCGCTCGTCGGAACCTGCGCGAGCGGACCGAGGATCGGCCTGTCCTGCGAATCGAATCAGGCCTGCGCGCTCGGGGGATCCTGCGATCTCTGGCAGCAGGATCTCGATGGAAACGGCGTCGGCAACGCCTGTCCCGAGCCCGGCGTTGCCGTCGGGCTGGCAGCGGGTCTGGTTGCGCTCGCAGGTCGATCGCGCGCAGGCG